>NZ_BCPP01000114.1:0-11325 GCF_016586125.1 Burkholderia sp. E168m23 | reverse complement strand
CGACGCAAATCACAACCTGCCCGAGAAGACGCGCTTCGTGGTGCCGGTGGTGCCGGACCGCAAAGACCTGAACCGTTTTCCCCACGCAAAAGTCTTCGAGGTGCGTTCGCCTTCCGGATGCATGGTGATGACGGGCTCGGTCAATGCAACCTTGCAGAGTCTTTTTGGCCTGGAGAACGTCGAAGTTTCGCTCGTGCGCAAGCTCGAGGTGCCGCCATTCGACTGGCAGGTGCTGGAAGGCGACGACTTCGCGAAAACGAGGTTCGAGGCCTGCGTCTTCAAGTCGCCCGAGCTCGGTCGCGCCGCGCCGGCGCTCGACGCTCAGTGGCAGTCCGATGGCACCATCACGGGCACGGTGTCACCGTGCCCGGATGAGCGTCTGGCCACACTTGAAGTGTGGCGGGAGGATGAACTCGAATGCGGCCCCATCGAACCGGTGCTCATCGACGAAGACGGTTCGTTTGCCACGCCTGTCCAGACACTCGCCGATGAAGAAGGCGCGCGGCGTCTGCGCCTTCAAGCAGGTGACTTCACCGTGACGGGCTGGTTGAACGTCGAGGTTGAGCTCGACGCCAACCCATTGGAAAAGGCACTATCCCGTGCCGTCAGGCGTATCCGCCAGGGAAGCCGGCCCAACGACCGGGACCTGCTGCCTATCCTGAACTGGATGGCGGCCGTCCTGCACCGCATGCGGGAGCCTGAGGCAAAGACTAAAGGTGGGACCACGACTGGTCCCCAAACGGGTGGTGCCGACAAGGGGCAGCCCGCCGTACAGAAGCACATCACGCCGCGCCCCGCTAACGATTGGGGTCCCCAGGACGAGCCCGAACTTAACGTGCCGACCGCCACCGCCGAACAGGCCATGGCAGCCGCGTTCAGAAGGCTGACGGCACGCATCCTGTCGCATTCCGCACTCGCAGGCGGCCCACGTAGCAAGCTTGTCATTGTGGATTTGCAGAAAAAGGAATCGGGCAAGGACAAACCGGAAGAGCCGGAAGAGCAGAAGGCATGGGACGCGATGCTTGAAAAGCTCCCTGCGACGCTCAAGAAAGATGCCACCGCGCCCATCGTATCGGCGGTGGTAGCGCAAGCAGCCGCCGAAGTCCTTGAGACGTACGTTGATACGCTGGCGGTCGGTGGCGCCCCTGCGTATAACCAGAGCGCCGAAGAACCAGCCTATGTCGCGACGGACCCGCATGGACTTCGCGACTGGCTGGAGCAGTACACGGCTTATGCTTACGACGATGATAACCGCGAGCGATTGCTCTCGGTTTTCTGCACTTTCGCGTGCTGTGCCCTGGACATTTCCCCCAAGCTCCCGACGGGCGCACTCAAGGAGGTGATGCAGGCATTCGCGCTTCGAGAGTTGACACTCGATGACTGGCATACGGCAATCGCGAATACGACCGGCAAAGATGACCCGTTCGAGTTTGTGCCGGAGCAGGCACGTGGACGCCTGCGCGCGCATGCGTCAAAAATCGTCGCGAGCCTCACCTTGCAGGAAGAATTGGAACAGATGGTCGGCTCCGTTTTCGGGGATGCTCCGGCCGTCTCTCCGCCCAATCCCCGCTATCAGCGCATTCTTGAGCGATTGCTGGAACTGAAGTCGAAGCCACCCGCGAAGGGCAAAATCTTTGGTCTGATTCCGCAGAAACTGCCGACCTCGAGGAAACCGGGCTGCCCGCACTGCAACGGAGAATCGATACAAGGGGTCAGTGAAGTGAGGGCGCTCGAGACTCACCGGGTAACGATTCACTCGGCGTGCGGGAAGCCGGTCTTCGCGGGAATCCGTAACGCGAAACTTCAGCGATTCAAAGTGCCGCACGAACTGTACCTCGACTGGAACAAGTGACATGCACGCCGCCCCTGTCTTTACTACCCGCGCCAAGCCGGCGACCATTATTGACCCGCTTGGCCTGCAGAACGCGAACATGTCCCTGTACCGGACGATGTTCTTTGGCATCAACAACGTCGCGGACTCCATCCGGGTGTACTCGGCCCTGTGCTGGATGGTCCGTCTGGCACGCGCGCGTGCTCTCGCAATACCCGCAGAGAAGACCGCGGAACGGCGCGAACTCTGCGCGGGGGCTTTGGAGAAAATTGACCTGCTGCTCGTGTGGTGTAACCGTTCGCAGCGTAGCGGGCTGCCTGGCACTGACCGAGAATGGCCAAAAGGAGACGAGCCCGTCAGGTTGCGGCTCGTGGAAATCCTCAGCAAGGAGCAGGCGAAAAAGAAGGAGGCTACAGGGGAGGTCAACACAGCGCGCGGCGCATATCTGATGACTGCTCCTCAGTACAGGCCGAGCATCATCAACGGCCTGGGTTTCCTTGCGCATGCCACCGACATCAAGGGCTTCTTCAGACTCACTGACGCTGGTAACAAGCTCGCCGACGCCTTTGCGGCGCATCTCGAGGACGAGATTTCCGAGAGCAACGACCCGGAAGGCACGCGACATCTGGTCAGATGGCTTGAAGACCCGGAGAACCTCGTGATTGTTCCGTCTCGAATGCCGGAGCTGTATCCGCTGTTGCGCCTCGATATTGTCCACGCGAAGGAGCAGGAAGCATTTCTCGGGCAGTATTTTCCGTCGCCCGGTACCAAGCCGATAGAACTGGGCGCAGAATGGACGGGGCGTCACCAGGGCATCACGCTCGCGTTGCGAGCCATCGTCGCGGCGGAGAAGGATGCTGGTGCCGCCAACGGTTTCGTTCCGGAAGCCATGGTGCGGCACGCAATGGGCAGCGGGCTCGCTCCTGACGGCACGAAGATTGATATCGTCGAGCTTGAGGAGGCGCGGGGTGTTTGGGCGAGCCTCCAGGTCCGGCAGTATCTCAAGCTGGCTCTCGAGACGCTCCTGCGCTTGACCGAGTTCAAGACCAGGGACCTTATTAGTTCGGGAGCACATCGAATCCAGCAGGTCGCGGATGCTGTTGCCGCCCTCGCGTCCGATGAGGAGCACGTGCAGGCCCCTCTGGTCGACTGGCTGAAGCGATGGAGCGTTCTTCAGGGAGACGCCAGTACGTTGTACGAAGCCGGAGCCATTAAGGGCGCGGCTCCGGGCCTCAAAAGCCTCCCTGCGCTCTTCGACGAGCTACGTGCCGCTGCGAAACAGAAGAAGGACAAAGCCAGAAACGCTGCCTATCAGGCGCTCGTCGCGCTGACCTATTGTGCGGTCGAGGCCCGCAACTGGGAAGGCAATGTCGTGTATCGCTTGGCCGATGGCCGGGACCGTCTTGCACCACAACGGCTTTCCCAATTGGCGAGCCGATATGCCACTTGCTCCGCGCAAGAGTTCCTGTCCATGATAGTCCGAGACTTCGTCGTCAACCTGCACTTCAAGGTCGCCCGCGAGCGGGCTGAAACCGAGCCGACCAATCCCCGGGAGCGTTATATTCTCGTTCCGGGCGATGAGGGTCTTGAGCTCAACTTCGAACGCCAGACGACGTTCTCGCCGCCCATTTTGACGGACCGGTTGCGCTGCGCGATGCTGCTCTTGACGCAGGCAGGCCTGCTAGAAAAGCTCGAGAAGAAGGCTAGTGTGCTCGCGTTTCGCGTAACAGCGGAAGGCCGCAGGCGTGCAGCGGAATTCATTCCAGCATCGAATCCCGTTTCGTCCGAGCCGGCTTCCGCACCGACGACCGGCCCTCATGAGTTCCCGACCGTCGTGTGATGGGTTACCCCAGAATCGGATGGCACGACAGCAAACTAGTTGACGACTACCTGCCTGTCGCACTGGCCTAAACAACGGGCCGGCGCGACAGATGAGTACCAACATTCAAACGTCCGCCGATTGCCATTCGGCGAAAAGCATCCGCTCGACCTCGAGCATGGTTGTTTCATGCGCCCGAAGCAGGTCGCCGAGATGCTTCTGGTCAACCAACTCGACAGAGTTCAAATGCGCGTTTTCCTTCGCCTGCGCATTGAAGAACTGATTTGTGACGCAGACTTTTTCGAACGAGACATTGGGGTGCCTACGTCGGTAGAACGCTTCGCCAGCCACCACCTCCTTCACTGCGTCCCATCCGAGTTTTGTTCCGTCAATTCCGCTGGACTTGGCCTGAATAAGCTGACCTCGATTTCCGTCAATGGCCACAATGTCGACGCCGTTGTCATTCGTGCCCGGTGTCCGGTAGCAGTTATACCCACGCTTGCTCCAAAGTGCGCCTACAAGGCACTCGAAGTGTTGCCACCCCATGCGCTGGGCCATATCCAGCGTGATGCGTTCATCCAGGCCGTCGCTCTGCGAGTGTGGCACCACGTCCGTGAGGTTAAAGTCGGACGGCGCCACGTCTCCGGCGCCATTGAGCATGTCCTCTGACAACCCTCTTTTATGAGCTAGCAACTGGTCGAGCTTGACGTCGAAAGTCATAAAGTCGTCAGCCCAAACAGTTGGGTAATACACGTACACCGGCTTCGTCTGATTGATGCGGTACGCACGGTCGGTGGCCTGGTCTTCTTTGGCCGGATTCCATGTGCGCGAGTAATGGATAACGTGGTTCGCCGCCTGGATGTTTACGCCGAATCCGACGGCGACCGGCGAAAGAACCAGGACACCGAAGCCCGGAGTTTCTTGAAAGGCCTTGATTCTCTTTTGCCGACTGGCGACGTGACTCGACGACGCACTTGTATCACCGTTAATGATGTCGGGACGATACCCGAACTCGGTTTCGATGTAGTGCTGTAGGAGTCGCTGAATCTCCCGGAACTCGCAAAAGACGATTGCCTTCTCGCCCTTCGCTCTGATTTCGGAGAGCTGCCTGAGTAGCCAATTGAGCTTCGGGGATTTCGCACGATAGTCGCCCAATGGCTCCGGCTTGAACACGCTTAGACCGTGCACTCGTGGGTCAGTACAGACCAGCCTAAGGTAGTGTAGCAACCCGAGGTGATTCTTGAACGGCGTCGTATGGTTGGGCTCCTGGCGCCGTTTGAAGCCATCCACCGCCTTCGCGTAGAGGTTCCGCTGAACGCCAGAAATTGAGAGCCGCCGGCAATCTTCGACAACGATTTTCGGAGGTAGCCCAGTATCGACCTCGGTCTTCAGGCGCCGGAGAATCTGGGGCGAGATGCGAGCGCGCAATTCTTCGACACGAGCTTTTTCTTCGTCAGTCTTCGCCTCAATCGGCTTCCGGTACCGCTCACCAAAGTCGTTCAAGGCACCGAGCAAGCCCGGTTGCACATAGTCGAAGAGACACCACATATCGGCCAAGGTGTTCTCCACCGGGGTCCCGGTGCATGCAATCCTGAACGCGACATTCTGCTTCTTGGCGGCCCGGGTCACCATTGCGGCTGGGTTCTTGATGCGCTGCGCCTCGTCGCACACCATCAAGGACCACTTTTGCGCCGCAAACGAAAACTCCAAGTCTCGCAATGTCTCGTATGTCGTCAAAACCACCTTCGCATCGCCAATCCAGTTGGGCTTCAAAAACTTGACCAGGCCATCCTCGGTCTGCAAGCGTTGGTCTATCTGGCTGCGCGGTACGCGAAACGCGGCAAGACTTTCGCCGTATGCAGTCAATAGGGGCAATGCTCCAGGCTGAAAGAACTTGTTCGCTTCCTCTGCCCAGTTTTCCAGCAGTGAGACCGGCGCGACTACCAACATTGGATTCATGGTGGGGTCCCTCTCCAGCAACCAGGCCATAAGCGCCAGCAATTGGAAGGTCTTACCCAGCCCCATGTCGTCTGCAAGGATTGCGCCGCGAACCTGGTAATCGGTTTGCAGACTGAAGAGATGCTGCATCCACGCGAGACCCGCTTGTTGATGCGGCAACAATGAGAACTCCGTGCGAATGCTTTCCGGAAGCTTCGGACGAGCAGGTACGGCCTGCAGCGCTTCACGACGCAACTCTTCGTATTCGAGTGCCTGAATGTTTGCACGCAGAACTAGCTGCTTTTTGGCCACGCTTTCGCTGGGCCGTTTGCGCGCGTTTTCCGGGTCAAACTGCTTACCCGACTCCAAATCTGAAAAGACGCTCTCGAACGTCGAGATGATTTCTTTCGCGTCAGCCAGCGAAATGGGGTCCCTGAGCCAAGGGACGTCGAGCTGCACCATGCCCTTCGCGTCAGCGACCTGTACATCATTCTTCAGCTTCTCAATAGCAAGCTTGTTGGTCGGCACGGCCACCGGCTCGCCACCGTCCTTCGACTGATAAACAATGACAGGCAGAATGTTGTCGGGAAACCAACCTTCGCCCTCGTCCTTCTTCGCGATATACGGCGAATGGTAGGGCTTCTCCACACCAATCGATTCGATGCGCGCAGAGTAGCCAGCCAGGTCGTGGACCTGAGCGTAGGAGACCAGCGTCGGAGGAATGCGACGCTGTGCCAGTGCAGCCG
Organism: Burkholderia sp. E168m23; assembly: GCF_016586125.1. NCBI lineage: Bacteria > Pseudomonadati > Pseudomonadota > Betaproteobacteria > Burkholderiales > Burkholderiaceae > Burkholderia > Burkholderia sp. E168m23. Next base: position 4,991 of record NZ_BCPP01000114.1, on the reverse strand, counting down.
ACAATTCCTTGAGTTGCTGCTCCGAATCTCCCTGCAGAGCAAGGTCATAGCCCTGCCAGGCAAGCAGTTGATGGCCCTGCGTCAGCGACCTGGAGAGAGCCAAGATGAACGCGGAAAGTTCGTCGTCGTCGAGCCAATGCGTCTTCGAGGAGGTCGGTCCGCTCGCCACCGCAGATTCGATAAGCAGGCCGACACGTACTGGATAGCCCGCAGCATTTCGCTCGAACATCGGTACGAAGCGTTCGTAGTCGAGGCCAGCGTCCTCACGAGCGCGTTCGAATTGTGATTCTTCGATGACGTCAATCGCGTCTGCACCGAGAGCCGCGAAGGGGTTGAGCAAAAAGGCCTGGGCCCGAGAACCTGCCACCCGCCGTCCGGGCAATCGCCGGATTTCCCGCAGCACAGTCTTTACCTTCGGTGTGACCAGAACCTGGACGATTCCATCCTGCGTTGTAATGTCGTACCGGTCGCGAACTTCTCGTGCTCTGTCGAACGTGTCGAGCCAGTCATCAGGTGCTCCGTCGAAGCTCGGCTCGATTTCGACTACGTGGTCGTCTACAACTGCCACCGAGCGCCGCAGACCTATATTGAGCTTTTCCGGACTCAATACTACCGAGCGGTAGAGAAAATCATCAAGTCTTGCTTCGGCATCGACTGCGAGCTTGCGAATCCGCCCCCACCCTTGCCGGTTGGCTAAATCAGAGTGGTCCTCGTCGTCACGGCGCGAGAATGCAATGACCGCATTAAAAAGCTTCCATTGCGCGGGACGCATCAGCATCTCTACGGCGCCTTCTAACATCACGGGCCCCGTGATAGTGCCTCGAAATTCACGGCCGCCGTCGATGCGCCATCCATCTATCGCAATAGAGAACTCGTGGTCGGTCAACGAATGGTTGCTTCGCAGATGCTGACGGAATTCCGTGAAAGGCGGTATTCGGAGAACATCGCGCAGCTGCCCGTAGTCCGGTTGTTCAAGGATGTCGTACAAAGACTGCCAATCCAACAAGAACTCGTCCTCGACCGGGCTGACGAGGCCATCATCGGTCAGTTGTGTGAGGTAGCCGCCAACGAGGTCTCCGTCGACCGTCGCTCCCGGGCTTTGAGTTCGCCGAGTTAGAACGATGCCCTTATCCGACCAGTGCCGCTTCCAGGTGATGACGTCTCGCGCTTTTGCTTGCTTGAATAACTTGAACACGGTTTCGCCTTATTTCCACCAACCCTTGCCCGGCTTCACACGGAAGCCCCATTCCATCAAAACGCGGCCGACACGCTCGTCACCTTCACCACCGCGCACCCACAAGTTTCCGCCGAGTGCAGTCCTGTCCTCGATTTGCAGACCATGCGTTGCCGCGAATCGCTTGAGCGCAACGTGTGAGTAGGATTCGTGTGCTTCGGTTCGATTTTGCGAAGAGCCAACGTTCTCACGGGAGGAGACGTTACTCGTCGACTTCGTAGGCTCGTTTGCGGCCTTGGCTCTACCTGAAGCACGCAAAGTTTCGGCTGAAGGAAGAATCTGAAAACTCTTACGCAGTGTTGCCTCGAACATCTCCTCCCATCGATTCCAGCCATGAATGCCGTCTCCATGCTTTAGCCACAGCATGCTTTTCGATTGCTTCAACGAGTTGCGTTCATTTTTCCCGAGCTTCAATGTCTGACTTGTATTGAATGGCAGAGAACGACTGGCGTCATAGCCATAAAACGCGTTTCCGAGACCACTAAATTCGACAGCAACCAACTTGCCCATCGTCATAATGAAGGCGTTGTTCGCGCCAGAGGCGTCGAGTTCGCGAGTCAGGCCCTTCATTCTCTTACGCAGCGCGACCAGGTCCGGTTCACGTGAATTGCGTGCAGTCGAGCCTAATGCGAACTCGATGTCATCGATGGATTTAACGTATCGCTTCCAAAACTCCATTCGCCGACGGTCGGCAAGACCGTCCTCCGCCAGCTTCGTAAAGAAGGTCTCGATAAATTCGAGCTTCAACCAGTCAGAGACCATTGCTCGAGCCGCAGGCTCGACGCCACCCCATCGGGTCGCATTTGAAGGTAGCCACGGATTGCCCCACCAGGCAACAGCATGGTCGCGCAGTCTCGGGTGCAAGGGGGTGCCAGAGACCTCAGCGTATCGGTCAAGGACCAGAATCGTTCCTCGGTCGCGGAGCACCTCATTGTGTGCAAGCAGACCAAGCAAGCGGGGTAGCAGCCTCACAAACTCATCGTCATCGAGCTTCGTCGCGCCCTCAACTTGCGTAAGCACGAGCTGGCGCAGAAACCACGACTCTTTTCCGATTTGAAGCTGCTCGCAAATATGGTCTATGCGCGACGTATCGCCTTCGAGCAACTCGCCCACATATCGTGTGCACGGGGACTCATCAAAAAGCTGTCTGTTTTCGATTGCCGTGTCGACCCATGAAGGGCTCGACCTGCTATCACGTATCTTGGGGTTCCGGTCGTGAAGGTAGTCTCGCAGGGTCAGCCAGTTCTTCCTTCCCGAGGACGCCACCCCACATGCATCTACGTCAAAGGCGAAGTAGCTCTTTGCGAGTCCTTGATAGCAGCGCCTGTATGACGCGGTCTTGGTTATGTAGCCATCAACGCTGTCCAGGATATGCTGCAAGCGTGGTCGGTCCTCCATCACGCACTCGCCTTGGGGACGGTGTGGAATACATAGGCCAAAGGACAGAAGATACGCATCGCGGAACGTGGACACTTCGTGGCTCTGCCAATACCGTCGCACCGCGTCGAGCTGATGGTCATGAACAGGTTCTCGGCCAACACGAGATTTTGCGCGCGCTTTCAACTGTTCGAGAAGCACGTCGATTTCAGTGCCCGAGCGAATCGGCTGCGTCTCTTCGCTGACCGACGATTGCAGCAAAGACGCCAGGTAGTTTAGTGCGCTCATCGCAATGCACAGTCGCCAAAGTTCCCCGATTGCGCCGGGGCCGGAGACCTATCCTCGCCAACACCTAGGAACTCAAGACGCATCTCGACGCGGCGACTCTCCTCGTCGGTTTCCTTCGAGTCATTGAACGAATATCCGCCGACCAAAAACAGATTTCGCACGTCCAGCTTTTGCGCCTCGTCGAGCACACTCGTACCGGTCGTTGCAAACATGCTGCACAACACCCGCTCGCTGCGCTGGAGACTCAGATTCAGGTTACTCAGGTACGTGCCGGTTCTGTCTGTGTAGCCTTCGACAACCACTCGCTTAAGTACGCGCTTGCCCAGGTCATCGTTCGCCAATGTCAGGATTTCAGGAACAAACTGACGCAACACCGCTTCCTGCTCGGGCGCCAGGTTTGATTTCCCGAACGCAAAACGGGCGCGGTCACCAAAATCGATAACATGTCGATTGCGGTCTATCTTGATACCGTCGTACCGCTTGGCGGCAGTTTGAAACCGGTCGAGGATAAGCTCTATGTCCTTTCGATGTTGCTCTTCGCGCTTTTCTTTCTCCGTCACGTTCTTCGTCACGGCGAGCAGCGCTACCCCCATGACCACGAGGAAGAGCACCATCAGCGCGGTCATCAAGTCAGCAAAGGAAATCCAGAAGGGCTTTTCCGCCTCGTCGCGGCTTCCGCGCTTGACGACGATTTGAGTTCCAAACATCGCCTAGTTCCTCGCTGGTGTCAGGGTGCTCATCGAGGCGAGCGTTACCTCCAGCTCACCGACTGCAGACGAAAGCAACCCCACTGCCGAGGTCAGTTTTGTATGGAACTCGGCATTCGCTTTTTCCAGCGTACGCTTAACCTCAGTTGCAAAAGCGCCGTGCGCTTCAGCGAGAACCTGGCTTACACCAGCGAGATACTCGTCCGCCTGCTTTTGCGCCGCTCCAAGGTGGCTTGTGGATGTCTCAATGCGATTGAGAATGTCACCGGTCAACGCAGCTTCCCTTCTCGCAGCATCGACGGTGGCGCGCAATTCCGTAACAAGCTGGCCGATGCTGTCGCGATGAGCGCGGTAGTCGCTCAGCAGTTCCTGGATTGCTCCCGCACCGCTCGTCAAATTCCCGGCTGTCGCAGCGAGTTTGGTTGAGACGTCGGCGGTTTGCCCCATGACACCGGCGACGCGCTCACCTGCCGCGGCGAAGTTCCGCGACGCCGTGCCCAACGCTTCCGCGCCAGCATTCATGCGGTCGATTGACGAAGTTGTCGACTGCGTCAAAGCATTCACGCTTTGCGCCATCTGCGTGGTTGCGACGCCGAGCTCCTTGACAACAGCATCCATCGATTCCGACATCGCGGTCACTACGCCGCTCGCGCGCTCAGACATTGCATGCTCGCGTGCGCGGTTGTTCTCAAATACTTCTTTCTGCGCGCCACTCAGCGTGGTTAGCATTTCGCCGACGTGAGTGCCGAGCGTCTCCAACGTCGCCTGCAATTTCTGGTTTGTCTCCGACTGAGACGTTGCAACCAACTGGCGCAGCTGCTCAACGAACGCAGCCGATTGCGCGTTCATTGCCTCCTGTCGCGACTCCATCTTTTCAATGGCCTCCGCCATGCGCTGCGCCATCGCATCCGTCGAACGCTGACTCGAAGCCTCGATGTTCGCGACCAGAGTGTGCAGCGTGCTCACAGCCTGCTGAATGCTCTGGGCCGTTTGTTGATTAAGCTCGGTGAGGCCTGAAATTTGGCCACCGAACAAATCATTCAACCGTTGGCTGAAGCTCGTCATTACGTCCTGCAACATCCGCCCAGCACTTGCGCTCTGGTCACCGCTGGCGGTTTTAACGGTCGCTGCGATTTCATCGAGTGGGCCTTTGAGGCCCTGTTGGATGCTCTCGGCAATAACCTGTCCGAGAGCGACGTTGTTCTGGCGCCCCGCCTCTGCTGCGAGTGCATGTTGTTCTTTGCTCGCATCGATTTGCGCACTAGTCAACTCGCGCAGCAGCTCACCCATCTCCTTGACGAGAGCGTCCTTCAAAAATTTTGGATTGGCTTGCCGACTCCTCTGATGCTTTTACTAGACGTGCCAGGTATTCTTCTCCGGCACCC
>NZ_BCPP01000113.1:0-11359 GCF_016586125.1 Burkholderia sp. E168m23 | reverse complement strand
CGCGCCGACCATCTTCTCGATCGCATCGCGCGAGAACTGCAGCACGACGTCGCGCGACGGCACGCGTTCGCCGTCGGCCAGCTCGCTGACCCAGTTGTGCGGCAGGTTCGGCCCGGTGACGATCAGGTTGCCCGGGCCGAAGTCGCCGATGTGGTCGCCGACGAACACCTTGCCGCGCGACGCCTGGATCAGGTGAATCTCGTACTCCGGATGGAAGTGCCACTTCGCGAACGAATGCGGATAGTCGTGGACCCACGCGCGAAACGATTCGTCGCGGTGGGTGGGAACGATCTCGAGATCCGGGTTCATCGTGTGCTCCGTCGGGGCGTGCCGGCGTGCTACGGACGGGACATCGACCAGCCCGTCGCGGCGGGCGGCGTGGCGCGCGTCGCGGCCGTCGGCGGCACCGCGTGCGCGATCGGGTTCGCATCCGGCAGCGTGACGTTGCGCTCGGTGCCGGCGTCGAACAGATGCAGGGCTTCTTCGTCGAAGCGAAACGCTACCACGGCGCCGGGCGCCGGGGCCATCGGGGCCGGCACGAGGGCCGCGCACGGCTGGCCGCGCCAGTCCAGCGTGACGAGGGCCTCGGCGCCGAGCAGCTCGACGAGCTCGACCGTGCCGGTCAGCGCGAGCGCGCCCGGGGTCGGATCGCCTTCGGCGACGAGCCGCAGGTGGTTCGGCCGGATCGCGGCCTTCACCTGCTGACCGTCGTGCAGGTGCGCGAAGCGCGGCGATGCAAGCGGCCAGCGCGCGCCGTTGCAGTCGAGCAGCACGGTCGCGCCGACACGCTCGATCGTGCCCGCCGCGAAGTTCATCGCCGGCGTGCCGACGAACCCGGCCGCGAATACCGTGTGCGGCTGGCCGTACAGCTCGGCGGGCGTGCCGATCTGCTCGATGTGGCCGCCGCGCATCAGCACGACGCGGTCGGCGAGCGTCATCGCTTCGAGCTGATCGTGCGTGACGTACAGCGTGGTGGTCTTCAGTTGCCGGTGCAGTCGCTTGATGTCGGCGCGCAACTGCGTGCGCAGCTTTGCGTCGAGGTTCGACAGCGGCTCGTCGAACAGGAACACGGCGGGCGTCTTGATCATCGCCCGCGCGATCGCCGCGCGCTGCTGCTGGCCGCCCGACATCGCGCGCGGGCGGCGGTCGAGCAGCGCGTCGAGGCTCAGGATGCGCGCGACGTCGCGCACGCGGCGGTCGATCTCGTCGGCCGGCACCTTGAGCCGCCGCAGGCCGAACGCGATGTTGTCGTACACCGTCATGTGCGGGTACAGCGCGTAGTTCTGGAACACCATCGCGACATTGCGCTCGCGCGACGGCAGGTCGTTGACGACCGCGTCGCCGATCACGAGCTCGCCGCCGGTGATCGCCTCGAGGCCCGCGATCATCCGCAGCATCGTCGACTTGCCGCAGCCGGACGGGCCGAGCAACACGATGAATTCGCCGTCGGCGATCTCGAGGTCGAGCGGATGCAGCACGGCGGGGCCGCCGTCGTAGTGTTTCGACAATGCGTGGCAGACGATTCGGGCCATGGCTCAATCCATTTCGATCTGAATCTTGACGTCGCGCGGGTGCCCGCTCGCCGCTTCCTCGAACGCGCGCACGCCTTCGGAAAACGGGAACGTGCGCGAGATGAACGGCTTCACGTCGATCGCGCCGGATGCGATCAGCGCGAGCGCGCGCGGAAAGATGTTCGCGTAGCGGAACACCGATTCGATGCGGCCTTCCTTCGCCTGCAGCGCGACGACGTCGAGCGGCACCGGCGCGACCGGCATCCCGATCAGCACCGCGCAGCCGCCCGGGCACATCAGGTCGACGAGGCCCGCATACGCGTTCGCGCTGCCGCTCGCCTCGAACACGACGTCCGCGCCCCAGCCGCCCGACGCCTCGGCCACCGCGTCGGCGAGCGGCCGCGTACGCACGTCGACGGTCGTGACGGCCGGGTTGCCGGCGAACAGCGCGAGCTTGTCCGGCACGACGTCGGCGAGGATCACGCGCGCGGCGCCGCCGGCGAGCGCGGCGAGCGCCGTCATCGCGCCGATCGTGCCGGCGCCGATCACGACGGCAAGGTCGCCCGGCTTCATCGCCGCCTTCTTCGCGGCCTGCAGGCCGATCGACAGCGGCTCGACGATCGCGCCTTCGGCGAACGACACGTTGTCGGGCAGCCGGTACGTGAACGCGGCCGGATGCACGACGAACGGCGTCAGGCAGCCGTGGATCGGCGGCGTCGCCCAGAAGCGCACGTCGGGATCGAGGTTGTAGAGGCCGCGCAGCGTCGCGGGCGAATCGAGGCGCGGCACGCCGGGCTCCATGCACACGCGGTCGCCGACGCGCAGGTGCGTGACGCCGGCGCCCGTCTCGACGACGGTGCCGGACGCTTCATGGCCGAGCACCATCGGCGCGTCGACGCGGAACGGGCCGATGCCGCCGTGGACGTAGTAATGCACGTCGCTGCCGCAGACGCCGACCGTATGCACCTTGATCCGGACGTCGCCGGGGCCGACCGCTTGCGGCAGGTCGATGTCGCGCAGCGCGAGCTCGCGCGTGCGTTCGAGTACGAGCGCTTTCAACGTGTTCTCCTTATTTTCCCTTGACCATCGAATTGAGCAGCCGGCTCAGCATGCCGACGAAAACGAGCGGCGGCAGCGCGAGCAGCACCGTCGACGCGTTGATCACGCCCCACGGCACTTCCTGGCCGAGCGACGTGAACGCGGACGCGACCACCGGCAGCGTCGCGCTGCGCGACGACGTGAGGGCGAGCGCGATCATCAGTTCGTTCCACACCAGCACGAAGCTGAACACGATGCCGCCGAGCAGCGTGCTCGCGCACACCGGCAGCGCGATATGCCAGAACACCGCGTACGGGCCGTAGCCGTCGAGCGCGGCGGCCTCCTCGATCTCGCGCGGCAGCCGGCGGAACACGGGGATCGACAGCCACGTGATGGTCGACAGCGTGACGAGCAGGTACGTGACGATCATCGACAGCTTGGTGTCGTACAGCCCGAGATCGACCCAGATCGCGATCAGCGGCAGCGCGACCGCGACGGGCGGCAGGAAGCGCAGCGATAGCAGGAAGAACTGGATGTCGCGCTTGCCGCGTATCGGGTAGCGCGCGATTGCGTACGCGGCCGGCACGCCGAGCACGGCGCCGATCAGCACGGCCGCGCCGACGATCGCGATGCTGTTGCCGAGCCCGATCAAGACCTCGGGGCTCGACAGCACCTGTTCGTAGTTCGCGAGCGTCGGCGTGAAGAAGAAGCGCGGCGTCGGCGTGACGATGTCGAGCAGGTGCTTGAGCGAATTGAGCACGGCCCAGAACAGCGGGAACGCGGCGACGAGCAGGATCGCGCCGGCGATCGCGACGGTGGAAGCGGTGGTGGCGGCGGGGCCGCGGCGGGCCATCAGTCGTCCCATTTGTTGACCCTCTTCCAGATGAGCGTGAAGACGAGCGTGGTCGCGACCATCATCAGCACGGCCATGCCCGACGCATACGACACCTTGCCGGCGAGGCCGATGCCCTGCTGGTACGCGTAGAGATCGAGCGTCTCGGTCGCGATGCCGGGGCCGCCCTTGGTCATCACGTAGATCAGGTCGAACGAGCGCAGCGACTCGACCATCTTGATGAACACGAGGCTCACGAGCGGCGCCTTCAGCATCGGCAGCGCGATGTACGCATGCACCTGCCACGTCGTCGCGTAGTCGAGCCGCGCGGCTTCGAGCGGCTCGGGCGGCAGCGTTTCCAGCAGCTTCAGGATCACGACCGCGAAGAACAGCCCCCACTGCCACACGTCGACGAGCGCGACCGCGTACAGCGCGAGATGCGGATCGGCGAGAAACGCGGTGTGCTCGACGCCGAGCGCGCCGAGCAGCCAGCTCAGGATGCCGGTGAGCGGCGCGTACATGAACTTCCAGATGAACGCGGCCGACACGCGCGGCAGCAGCACCGGCATGATCAGCACCAGCGACGCGAAGCGGCGCCAGCGGCCGTGCACGCGCTCGAACAGGAACACCGCGAGCGCGATGCCGACCAGTACCGCGCCCGCGACCGTGACGACCTCCCACAGCACCGATACCTCGATCGCGTTCAGGAAGCGCCGGTCCGACGCGAGTCGCACGAAGTTGCGCAGGCCGACGTATTCGCTGTCCGGGTAGCGCAGCACGCGGTTGCGCAGCGCGAGGTTGACCGCGGCGATCGTCGGGACGAGGCTCAGGACCGCGAGCAGCGCGAGCGTCGGCGCGAGGAACACCCACGGCAGGCTGGTGCGATCGCGGCGCGCGCGGCCGCGCCGGGCCGACGGTGCGGAAGGGGCCGGGCGGACGCCGAGCGCGCGTCCGCCCGTGCCGTCATTTGCGAGCGCCATGTTCGAGCGCGTCCTTCGCGTACTGGTCCGCTTCGTCGAGCGTGCCGCGGATGTCCGTCTGCGTGCCGGTGAACACCTGTTCGAGCGCGATGCCGAGGTTGTCGCCGATATCCGGCCACTGCGGCGTGCGCCAGATCGTCACCTGCGTGACGGGGTTGGTGTCGTTCAGCCCGGCCTGGATCTGCGGCGCGACGTGCTGCTTGAAGTACGGGCTGGCGATCGTGCTCGAGCGGTTGTAGTCGCTGAACACGCCGTTGCGCAGCCGTGCCTGCTCCTGGTCCTTGCTGGTCGCCCACGCGATGAAGCGGCCGGCGGCCAGCCGCATGCAGTCGTCCTTCGCGCCGACCGCCGAGATCGCGAAGCCGTGGCCGTACGCGGCCGACGGCAGCGGCGCGGGCGGGCGCGTGTAGCCGACCTTGCCGGCCACGCTCGACTTGCTCGCGTCTTCCATCCAGTCCGCGAACGGTGTCGATTCGATCATGAACGCGACCTTGCCCGAGCGGAACGCTTCGAGCGCGTTGCTCCAGTCGTAGGTCGCCGAGCCCGGCGGCGCGTACTTGAACAGGTCGCTGTAGAGCTGCGTGGCCTTCACCGCGGCCGGCGAGTCGAACGCGGGCTGGCCGCCCTTGTCGGTCCATGTGCCGCCCATGCCGAGCATGAACGGCGACCAGCGCCACACGTTCATCCCCGAGCCGCGCTGGCCGCGCGCGACCCAGCCGTACAGCTTCGGCGGCGCGTTGAGCTTCTTGATCGCGGCGACGAGCTGGTCGAGCGTCTTCGGCACCGGAATGTGCGCGGCGTCGAGCAGGTCGCGGCGGTAGAACAGGAAGTCGCCGCCGCCGATCAGCGGCGCGAAGTACGCGACGCCGTTGTAGCTCGCGACCGCGCGGCGGCCGGGCAGGAAGTCGTCGTAGTCGTAGTCCTTCGGGTAGTACTTGAGGAGCGGCACGATCCAGTTGGCCGACGCGAATTCGGCGACGTTCGCCTCGTCGACGTAGTAGATCTGGTAGGAACCGGCGCCGGTCGACGCGTCGAGCCGCGATTTCGCGCGGCGGTCGTTCTCGCCGAAGTAGCTGATCTCGACCTTCGTGCCGTTCTTCTTCTCGTAGTCGGCCAGCGATTTCTCCATCACCGACAGGCCGAGGCTCTTCTGCGCGAGCACGCGGAGGGTCGGCACCTTGCAGGTTTGCGCGGCCGCGACGCCCGGCAGACAGGCGCCGAGCAGCACGCCGGCTGCGACGATTCGCATCTTGTTCACCCGTGTCTCCTTGATTCTGCTTGTTCGAATGCCGCCGATGACGGCAGGGACAATGGTGTGACGCGGGCGACGCGATCACCACATCAAAAGAGTTCGTGAGCCGATACTTTTTGCTCACGGTCGGTCGTGCGATGCACAAAATGTGGTGGTCGGGGTGTGCGTGGTGCGGCCCGACGGAGAGGAATGGCGGGAAGGCGGCGTTACCCGAGCGCCGGTTGATGCGGCGCGTCGAGCGCGATCCGGTACACCCGCAATGCGTTGTCATGCCAGATCGCGCGGCGCGCAGGGCCGTCGAGATGCGCGATCGCACCGGCGAACGTGCGCAGCAGCGCGGGATAGGACACGCGCAGCCCGGCCACCGGGAAATTGCTGGCGAACAGGCAGCGCTGCCAGCCGAAGATCGCGATCGTGTCGCGGATGATCCTTGCGTTGTCCGCGTCGTTCCATACCGCATCGCGCAGGCCGAGTTCGGAGATTTTCACGCTCACGCGCGGCAACGCGGCGAGCGCCGCCATGCCGCTGCGCCAGCGCGCGAGCCCGGCTTCGGAACGGTCCCACGGTAGCCCGGCGTGTTCGAGCACGACGTCGACCGCGGGCGCGTCGGTCAGCATCGCGGCCGCGTCGCCGAGATGCCAGAACGGCACGCGCAGATCCCAGTTCAGGCCGTGCGCGGCGAGGCGTTCGAGCGCGGCCGGCCAGCGCGGGTCATGCAGCGCGCCCGGCCCGTCGATCAACGCATCCGGCGCGGCCGCGGTGCGCGGCTTGAACCGCACGCCGCGCACGCGAGGCCACGCGGCCTGTTCGGCAAGCCGTTCGTCCGCATCGCCGGCCAGCAGGTCGACCCACGCGACGATCGCCGACGGCAGCGCGTGCGCGGCCGCAACTTCATGCAGCCAGCGCGTTTCCGCGAGCGCCTCGTCGCGCGCGCGTTCGGCTTCGACGTGCACGCTGGTGACGAGCGGCGCGCATTGCGCCGCGCGCCGGAAAGCGTCGACGTCGAAGTCGCGGCACAGCGCCGCGTAGTCGCCGAACATGAAGCGTGCCGGGTCGTAGTGCGTCTGCAGCCACGGGTAGTGCGCGCCCGCATCGAGTCGCCACAGGTGGTGATGCGCATCGACGAGCGCATCGGGCATGCCGTCGGGCGGCGCTGCGTCGCGCATGTCAGAGGGCGCCGGCGAGCACGTACGACGCATCGGGCTCGCGCAGCGTCGCCAGCGCACCGACGAAACGCCACGCATCGAGGTCGAGTTCGCGCACATGGTCGTCGTGGAACGACACGTACGCGACGCGTCGCGACGGATGGAACGACAGCGCGGTCGGGTTCGCGGGCAGCGCGATGCGCTCGATCTCCTCGAGCTGCCGCGCATCGAACACCGAGATCGACCGCTCGCCCGAGTTGGTCAACAGCAGCAGGTCGTGACCATCGGGCGCGCTCGTCCGGTAGATGCGGTTCGGGTCGCTGCGCGTTTTCACGCGGCGGCCGCAGGTCATCGTCGCCGTGTCGATCTCGACCAGCGTGTCGTCGCCGCGATTCGCGACGAACAGCGTGCGCTCGTCGCTCGACAGCGCATTGCCTTCGGGGCGCGGGCCGGGCATCACCGCGCGCGGCGCGACGGTCGCGTCGCGCGGATGGAATTGCGTGACCGTATTCGACAGCAGATGCACGCCGTATGCGCGGCTTGCGTCGCGCGTGAGCGTCACGAGATGCGTCTTCACGCCGCCGGACGGCACCGCCATGTTCGGGACCTGCTGCCGGGTGGGCTCATCGAAGACGAGCAGCATGTCGTGCGCTTCGCTCATCGCATAGAGCCGCCCGTCGCGGTCGCTCGCCATCCCGTGCGGCCGGTAGTACGGCCACAGGTCGAGCATGCGCGTGTGGGTGCGCTCGACGAGATCGATCTCGGCAATCCGGTGATCGCCTTCATGGCCGCGCGACCACGCGGTCTCGATCCCGAAGATGCCGACGTACGCGTAGCGGTTGTTCACGTCGACGGTGAATTCGTGCGGGAAGTTCGGCAGCACGATGTGCTTGAGCGGCGCTTTCGTGTCGAGGTCGTAGAAGCTGAAGGTATGGGCGCATTTCTGCACCAGCAGCAGGATGTCGTTCATGGTGGGTCTCCGGTGTGTCGTTCCGTCCCGCGCAGGCGTCGTCAGCCCTCGCAGCGCTTCGGCAGCGTCAGCGCGAGCAGGCCGGCCACCGCGAGCGTGACCGCGAGGCTGTATACGCCAGCCGCCGCGCTCACGTGCTGCGTCAGCACGCCGACCGCATACGGGCCGCAGAAGCCGCCGAGATTGCCGAGCGCGTTGATCAGGCCGCGTGCGCTGCCGGCCGTCTCGACGCTGCAGAGCTTCGGCGGAATCGCCCAGAACACGCCGGCCGCCGCCTGCAGGAAGAAGCCGCAGCCGATCAGGAACGCGAACGATACGGCCATCGACGCATGCGCGTGCACCGACAGCGCGAGGCATGCGGCGAACCCGACGAGCGGCAGCAGCACGAACAGGCGCCGCTTGCCGGTCCGGTCGGACCAATACGACGTGACGAGCATCCCGATCACCATCGCGATGTACGGCAGCATCGCGAGCAGGCCGATTCTGCCCATCCCGCTGTGCGTGAGGTTTTTCAGCAGGGTCGGCAACCACATCGTATAGCCGTAGATGCCGGCCTGATAGCAGAAGTTGATCGCGATGAGCAGCCAGATCGTAGGGTGGCGCAGCAGTTCGCCGAACGATGCGGCCGCCGGCGTGCCGGCCGCGCGCTTGCGTTCCTGCTCGTCGCGCAGCGCATCGAGGATGTAGGCCTTCTCGCGCGGCGATACCCAGCGCGCGGTCTCCGGGCCGTCGTCGGCGAACAGCATCCAGACGACGAGACACAGCAGCGACAGTGCGCCCGCGCAGAAGAACAGGTGATGCCAGTCGTACGCGGCGAGGATGAAGCCGGACAGCGGCGCGGTGATCATGCCGGCGAGCGGCACGAACAGGATGACCATCGCATTCGCGCGGCCGCGTTCGCGATCGGGAAACCAGTGGCTGACCATCGTGAGCACGACGGGCAGCATCCCGCCCTCGGCCACGCCGAGCAGGAAGCGCAGCGCCAGCAACTGCCACGTGTGCGTGACGAGCCCGGTCAGCACCGACAGCACGGCCCAGCTCACGAGCGACCACGCGATGAACGCCTTGCCGCTGCCGAGTGCCGCGCGCCGGCCGCCGGGAATCTGCAGGAACAGGTAGCCGAAGAAGAAGATGCCGCCGGCGAGGCCGGCCATCGTCGCGTCCATGCCGAGATCGGCGTTCATCCCGCCGGGCATCGCGAACGCGATGTTCACGCGGTCCATGTAGGAAATGATGCAGGCGAGCAGCAGCGGTGGAATCACGCGCAGCCAGCGGCGGCGCGGGATGGCTTCGCCGGCGTCGTATGCCGGGGTCGCGGGGTTCAGCAGGTTCATGGTGTCTCCGTCCATCTGATGAGCGGCGGCGGCCTTCTGTCAGGCCGCCGTCACGCCGATGCGCAACGCACGCGCGTTGCGGGTACAAAAGCGATGTCTAGCGCCAGCCCGTTATTAGCGTGAACAGGCCCTAACGCCCCCAGCGCAGCACGATCGGGTCGAGCCGCCGCGCCGTATCGAGCAGGCCGGTACGCACCTGCGGATGCAACTCCGGCCACGGCGCGCGCGGCCGGTCGCACGCGATCACGCCGCCTTCCTTCATCAGCGCCTTCGCGGTGAGGAAGCCCGACTGGCGGTTCTCGTAGTTGATCAGCGGCAGCCAGCGCGCGTACGCGTCGCATGCATCGTCGCGGCGCCCGGCGAAATACGCGTCGGTGATCCGGCGAATGCCGTCCGGATAGCCGCCGCCCGTCATCGCGCCGGTCGCGCCGGCGTCGAGATCGGCGAGTAGCGTGATGCCTTCCTCGCCGTCCCACGGCCCCTCGATCGCATCGCCGCCGAGCGCGATCAGCTCGCGCAGCTTCGACGCGGCGCCGGCCGTCTCGATCTTGAAGTACGACACCGCGTCGATCTCGCGTGCGAGCGTCGCGAGCAGCGACGCCGGCAACGCAACGCCGCTCGCCGGCGCGTCCTGGATCATCAGCGGGATGTCGAGGCCGTCGGCGACTTCGCGGAAGTACGCGCGCACCTGGGCTTCGGGCACGCGGAACGTCGCGCCGTGGTACGGCGGCATCACCATCACCATCGCCGCGCCGAGCGCCTGGGCCTGCCGGTTGCGCGTCGCGCAGATCCGCGCGCTGAAGTGCGACGTCGTGACGATTACCGGCACGCGGCCGGCGACGTGTTCGAGCGTCGTGCGTGTGACGAGATCGCGTTCGTCGTCGCCGAGCGCGAATTGCTCGGAATAGTTCGCGTGGATGCAGAGGCCGTGCGAGCCGGCATCGATCATGAAATCGACGCAGCGGCGCTGGCCGTCGAGATCGAGCGCGCCGTGCGCATCGAAGATCGTCGGCACGACGGGAAAGACGCCCTGGTAGCGTGCGTTCATGGTCGGCCTCACTCGACGATGTCGAACTGGTCGAGGAATTCGGTCTTCAGCGTGAGGCCGAGGCCCGGCACGTCGTCGCGCAGTTGCAGGAAGCCGTTTTCGGCCACTGGCTCGCCGTCGAAGATGTAATAGAACAGCTCGTTGCCGACCTCGACGTCGAACATCGGGAAGTACTCGCTCATCGGCGACGCGAGCGTGCTCATCGTCAGGTGGTAGTTGTGCATCTGACCCGCATGCGGAATCACCGGCACGCTGTACGCCTCGCACAGCGCGTTGATCTTGTGCGCCATCGTGATCCCGCCGACGCGGTTCGTGTCGTACTGGACGACCGACACGGCCTTGCGGTCGAGCAGTTGCTTGAAGCCGTACAGCGAGAATTCGTGCTCGCCGCCGGAGATCGGGATGCGCGTCAGCCGGTTCAGCTCCGCGTAGCCGTCGAGGTCGTCGGCGATCACCGGTTCTTCCAGCCAGCGCGGCTGGTACTTCTCGAGCTTCGGCAGGATGCGCTTCGCATACTCGAGGTTCCAGCCCATGTAGCACTCGAGCATCAGGTCGTTGTCGTAGCCGATCACCTCGCGGATCGCCGCGACCGATTTCAGATTCTCGACCACGCCCTGCTGCCCGTGCGCGGGCCCGTAGCCGAAGCGCATCTTGAACGCGCGGAAGCCTTCCTTCAGGTACGTTTGCGCTTCTTCCTGCATCGCCTTCAGGTCGGTGCGATACAGCTTCGAGTAGTAGCAGGGAATCCTTTCCTTGGTACGGCCGCCGAGCAGCTTGAAGACCGGCTTGCCGACGCTCTTGCCGAGGATGTCCCAGATCGCGATGTCGACGGCCGAGATCGCCGCCATGCCGATGCCCTTGCGGCCCCATGCGTGGGTCGCGCGGTACATCCGCTGGTTCAGGTACTCGTAGTCCCACGGGTCCTGGCCGATCACGAGCGGCGCGAGGTACTGGTCGATGATGACCTTCGCGACGTGCGGCGCGAGCGCGACGTTGCCGAGGCCGACGATGCCGTCGTCGGTTTCGACTTCGACGACCGTCCACGCATGGAAGCGGAACGTGCTCATCGTTTCCTGCGGCGCGTACAGCAGGTCCATCGCATTCGAACAGAAGTTGCCCTGCGGCGGGACGGTCTTGCCTTTCCACTGGAATACGCGGGTGCGTACGGATCGGATCTTCATGAGGGTGTCTCCGGAATCGATGTTGTCGTGGGTAGAGGGCGTGCGAGCGTCACGCCGAAACGATCTGC
>NZ_BCPP01000112.1:0-11421 GCF_016586125.1 Burkholderia sp. E168m23 | reverse complement strand
CGAGCGTCGGCAGGAACTGGATGCATGCGTTGACGGCCTTGAACTCGACCGCGCCGGCATCGGTCAGCTCGCCGACGACGACCGTGCACGCGCCGCAGTCGCCTTCCGCGCAGCCTTCCTTGGTGCCGGTGCAATGCGCGTCCTCGCGCAGGTATTGCAGCACGGTGCGGGTCACGTCCGCGCCGCTGACTTCGCGGATCGCGTGACGATGGTAAAAGCGGATCGGCTCACTCATGTCTCGGTGTTTCTTCAAATGGGGGGCAAGGCGGCCTGCGTGGAGCGCTCGACCGACGTTTTTCTGACAGTTTGCACGCTATCACCGTCAAATTCCGCAACCCATAGCCCATCACGCATGCGGCTCATATAACTGCCGCGATATGCGCGCCCGGCCGGCCGACACCCTTGCCGCACGGTGCACTCGGGTGCATCCCGGTCGCCCGCGATCGTCCGTGGCCCGCCTGAACGGGGCGCGATTAACTAAATGGTACCTGCGGGAAAACCGGTTCCATGGGAAAATCCCGATTCCCTTTTCCGCCGTTTTCCGTTCGTTTCGTCATTCGTTCCGACCCCATGTCCTCCGATTCCGCCACACCGCCGCGCAGCGGGTTCGCGGTCACGCTGCAAATCGTGTCCGTCGTCTGCTTCACGTTCATCTGCTACCTGACCATCGGCCTGCCGCTCGCGGTGCTGCCGGGCTTCGTCCACGACGACCTCGGCTTTTCGGCGATCGTCGCGGGCGGCGCGATCAGCGTCCAGTACTTCGCGACGCTCGCCTCGCGGCCGCTCGCCGGGCGCCTCGCCGATACGCTCGGGCCGAAGCAGACCGTGCTGCGCGGGCTGGTCGGCTGCGGCGTGTCGGGCGTGCTGCTGCTCGTCGCGCTGCTGCTCGCGCACTGGCCGGTCGCGAGCCTCGTGCTGCTGGTCGCGAGCCGGCTCGTGCTCGGCGTCGGCGAAAGCCTGTGCGGCACCGGCGCGATCCTGTGGGGCATCGGCCGGGTCGGCGTCGCGCACAACGCGAAGGTGATCTCGTGGAACGGCATCGCGACCTACGGCGCGCTCGCGCTCGGCGCGCCGGTCGGCGTCGCGATCGCGCATACGCTGAATCCGGCGCTGATCGGCGTGATCGTGATCGCGCTGGCCGCGCTCGGCTTCTACCTCGCCCGCCTGATCGCGCCGGTGCCGCTGGTGCACGGCGAGCGGATGTCGTATGCGAGCGTGTTCACGCGCGTGCTGCCGCACGGCCTCGGTCTCGCGCTCGGTTCGGCCGGCTTCGGCTCGATCGCGACCTTCGTCACGCTGTACTACGCGGCGCGCCACTGGCCGAACGCCGCGCTGTCGCTGACGGTATTCGGCACGCTGTTCATCGGCGCGCGCCTGCTGTTCGCGAACACGATCAAGACCTACGGCGGCTTCCGCGTCGCGATCGTGTCGTTCGCGTTCGAATCCGCGGGCCTGCTGCTGCTGTGGCTCGCGCCGGTGCCGCACGTCGCGCTCGTCGGCGCGGCGCTCACGGGCTTCGGCTTCGCGCTGATTTTCCCGGCGCTCGGCGTCGAGGCCGTCGCGCTCGTGCCGCCCGCGAGCCGCGGCGCGGCGCTGTCCGCGTACTCGGTGTTCCTCGACCTGTCGCTCGGTATCACCGGCCCGCTGGCCGGCTATGTCGCGGGTGCGTTCGGCTATCCGCAGGTGTTCCTGTTCGCGGCGGTGGCCGCCGCGGCGGGCGTCGCGCTATCGATGGTGCTGTATCAGCGGCAGGCGCGCGTGGCGGGGAGCGGCGCGGCGGCGTGATGCCTGCGCCGTGCACGGCGGCCGGCCGCGACCTTCGCCCCGCCGCCAAAATAAAACGCCCGCGCGATGCGGGCGTTTTTTCATCCGTCGATCGATATGACGACAGCGAGGATCGATCACGCCGTCCGCAGAAACAGCTTCCGCGTGAGGTCGAACGCGACGAGATTGCCGGCCACCACGAGCAGCAGCCCGAGCACCGCCAGCGGCGACCACTGGTAGCCCTCGAACACCGTCGACACGGCCAGCGCGACGATCGGGAACAGCACCGTGCAGTACGCCGCGCGCTCCGGCCCGATCCGGCCGACGAGCGTCAGGTAAGCGGTGAAGCCGATCACCGAGCCCGGCACGGCGAGATACACCAGCGCGCCGAGATAGCGCGGGCTCGTATCGAGCGTGAACGGCATCCCGGCCGCCGCGCTGCCGACGGTCAGGATCGCCGCGCCGATCAGCATCGCCCAGCCGTTGGTCACGAGCGGATGCAGCCCCATCGACTGCATCCGGCTCGACAGCAGGTTGCCCGCCGAGAAGCACATCGTGCCGGCGAACGCGATCGCGAGCCCCGTCCACGTCGCATGGTCGTCGAGATGGCCGGCCATCTGCTGCCAGAACAGGCATGCGATGCCCGTCAGGCCGAGCAGCGCGCCGGCGATCGCCGACGGTCGCAGCGGGCGGCCCATGAACAGCCGGCCGTTGATCGAGTTCAGCAGCGGCGCGGTCGAGAAGATCACCGCGACGAGGCCGCTCGGCACGACCTGCTCCGCGTAGTAGAAGCACAGGAAGTTCAGGCAGAACAGCGCGAAGCCCTGCGCGACGAGAAAGCGCCACGCCGCGCGCGGCGGGCGCACCGGGCGGCGCATCACGCGCAGCAGCGCGAACAGCACGGCGGCCGCGAGCCAGAAGCGCCACGCGATCGACACGGGCGGCGGCACCGAGCCGAGCTGCCACTTGATCGCGATCCAGGTGGTGCCCCAGATCAGCACGGTGACGAAATAAAGCGACAGGTTCATGGCGGCATTCCGGAAAATCGGGTGAATCGGGATCCCGACTATGCCGTCGCCCAGCGTGGGTCGATTGTCCGGAATTGCGGTCTTTTTCGGCGCGCCGCACGCGGCGGCGCGCGCCCGCTTATACTCGGCGCATCATGAGTCTCTCCCTCTGCGCCCCGCCCGTCGACCGCGCCGCCGCCCTGGCCGGCGGCGATCTGCCGTTCGGCCTGCAGTCGGTCTGTCGCACGCTCGCCGACGCGAACGCGACGCTCGAGCGCTTCGCATGGCTCGGCGATCACCTCGCGATCGCCGAATGGACGCGGGTCACCGATGAAAGCGAGACGGTCTACGAGCAGCCCGGCCATCACACGCTGTCGTGCTACCTCGACGGCGGCTATCGGACCGAGCGCCAGCGCGTGCCGCGCTACGGCGCGCCGAGCCTGCTGTGCGCGTTGCCGGGCGACCATGAATCACGCTGGTGGGTGCGCGGCGAAATGCATTTCATCCACCTCTATTTCCTGCCCGAGCACTTCACGCAGCGTGCGATCCGCGAGCTCGATCGCGAGCCGCGCGAGCTGAAGCTCGCCGATCGCACCTATTTCGAGGATGCACGCGTCGCGGCGCTGCTGCGCTCGCTCGCGCTGGATGGCTGGGACGATGCCGACGAGCGGCTGCGCGTGAACGAGACCGCGCACGAAGTGCTGAGCCTGCTGCTGCGCGGCCAGAGCACGACGCGCACCGACACATCGTTCCGCGGCGGGCTGGCGCCGGCCGTGCGCCGCCGCGTGCGCGACTACATCGACACGTATCTCACGCAGCCGCTGACGCTCGGCGAACTTGCCGAGGTCGCCGCGCTGTCCGAATACCATTTCTCGCGGATGTTCCGGCTGTCGTTCGGCCGCGCGCCGCACGCGTGGGTGGCCGAGCAACGGCTCGCCCGGGCCCGCGAGCTGCTGCGCACGACGGCGCTGCCGCTCGCGCAGATCGCGGCCGACTGCGGCTACGCGAACGCCGGCCACTTCAGCCATCGCTTTCGCGACGCGCACGGCACGACGCCGAATACGTATCGGCGCGCGATGCAAGGCCGCTGAGCGCGGCCCCTTTCCGCTGTTCCGCGCTTACGCGCCGCGCCGCGACAGTTCCTGTTCGAGCGCCGCGACGCCGGCCGGCAGGTCGACCGGCACCTTCAGGTCGACCATCGTGCGGCCGAACGCATGCAGCGTGCGGAACAGGTTGTGTTCGCGGCACTGCTCGCCCATCTGCCCGATCCGCACGATCGGCAACCCGAACGAACCCGAGATCTCGACCTGGTACTGCTTCGAGATATGGCCGCAGACCATCCCGGGCGTCAGCCCCTCCGGCGTTTCAATCCCGACCACCGAATTGAGCCGGCAGTCCTTCGGCGCATAGAGCTTGAGCCCCATCGATTCGACGCCTGCCTGCAGCGCCAGCGAGCAGCGCAGGTGGCGCGCGAAGCGGCTTTCGAGCGTTTCCGCGCAGACGAGCCGCAGCGCCTCGTGCAGCGCGAGCACACCCGACACGGGCGCCGTGTAGTGATAGCCGGCGTTGTGCCAGAAATTCTCCGCGAGCGCCATGTCGAGACACCAGTGCGCGTTCGGCTCGGGGCGCGTCTTCATACGCTCCCACGCGGCATCGGAGAACGCGATCAGCGACACGCCCGGGATCGACGACAGCCCCTTCTGGCCGCCGGTGATCACCGCGTCGATGCCCCACGCGTCCATCTCGAGCGGCATCGTCGACAGCGTGCACACCGCGTCGACGACGACCAGCGCGCCGGCCGCCTTCGCGAGCGCCGCGATGTCGCGCAGGTCGCGGTTCCACACGGTGTTCGACGTCTCGCCCTGCACGATCGTGACGATCTCGGGCCGCTCACGCGCGATCGCGTCGGCAATCTCGTCGAGGCTCGCCACCGCGCGATCGGCCACTTCGAGCGTCGCGACGTCGGCGCCGACACGCGTGGCCATCTCGGCCATCCGCGCGCTGAAGAAGCCGTTGCGGATCGACAGCACGCGCGTGCCGCGCCATGCGAGGTTCGAGATCGCCATTTCCATCGCGGCCGAGCCCGGGCCCGCGACGCCGAGCACCCACTTCGTGCGGGTCTGGAACACGTAACGCGCCATCTCCTTCACCTGCTCGATGATCTTCGCCATCGTCGCGCCGAGGTGGTTGATCACGATCGTGTTCGCCTTGGCCACCGCGGCCGGGATCGGAACCGGGCCGGCCCCCATCATCAGCAGCGGTTCTTCGGGCAGGATCGCGTCGAGCGGCACGACGACGGGACAGGGAATCGGCGAGTAATCGATGGACATGGCTGGAAAAGGATGAGGAAAGGAAGTGCTCGAACGCCCGCAGCACGGGGCCCGTGGCGCGGCGCCCGTTGCACGCGGCGAACTGATCGATCATTCCGTGTTCCGCCGCCTCGCGCAAGAGGCACGCGCGTCCGGACAGCGCGACGGTGGCCCGGTCATCGAACCGGGCCAGACCGGCCGTTCGCCGCACGCGCGATGATCGTCCGGATTGGAAAAAGGATTGCCCCCGGTTGCGAAACGGTTCCATTCGGGTTCCGTACGCGCGATTTTCTTCGCCAATATCAAGACGATTCTTCGAAACCGGCGGTTCAGCCCAATTGGCGGATCGAACGCAATACACCGGCCACCTGATACAAATCACGGAGCGAATTCGATACACAAAATCCGAACGTGGAAAAAACATCCACCATTCCTGATCGTATTGGGGAACGACTCCTGCACTGCCGTGTACCCGCTCGCTCGAACCACCCGCAACACATTGATTAATTTGATAAATATTCTCCAAATCGACACATACTCCAATACCGATTCGGTTTTGTCCGGTGCGTTCTTGCTGCGTTGCAGCGTTAAACCGGTACCCGCGATTTCGATTTTACGCAAGCCGCCCATTTTCTCAGGTTGACGGATATCGGTTCTGTATTGAACAATTGTCTACGGAATCGAAAAATCGATTTTTCGATACGAGGGCAAGCTGGAGCCGCGCGATGCGCTTTCGACGTTGCGCGGCGAAAAATCACAACCATAATCAATCAACCGGGCCAGAAATACGCAAGCCATGAACCAGATTCAGACCATGCGTGTATTCGTCTGCGTCGCCGAGCAGCAAAGCTTCCGGCGCGCGGCGCACCATCTCGGCGTGTCCAATGCGCTCGTCACGCGTTCGATCGCGATGCTCGAGGGCCACCTGAACACACGGCTGATCCATCGCACCACGCGCAATCTGTCGCTCACCGAGGCAGGCGTGCGCTACCTCGATGGTTGCCGCGCGCTGCTCGAGGAATTCGACCACCTCGAATCGTCCGTCGCGCATGCCGTGCGCGAACCGGCCGGCACGCTGCGCGTCGTCGCGTCGGGGCTGCTGTCGCCGCTGGCGCTGACGCCGCTCGTCAGCAGCTTCCGGCACCGCTACCCCGAGCTACGCGTGCAGCTGACCGTCGCCGAAGGGCCGCTCGACGTGCTCGATTCCGGCTACGACGTCGGCATCGTCACCGGCACCCGGCTCGACGGCAACCCGACGCTGATCGGCCATGCGCTCGCGCCGAACCCGTTCGTCGCGTGCGCGGCGCCGGCCTATCTCGACCGCCGCGGCGAGCCGCGCGTGCCCGACGACCTGCCGGGCCACGACTGGGTCACGCTCGCGCCGCACCAGCACACGCCGACGTGGCAACTGGTCGGCCACGACGGCGTCGCCCATTCGGTCACGGTGCGCCCGGCCTGCACGGTCAACCAGCTCGCGCTCGTCCAGGCGGCGGCCGTGGCCGGCGCCGGCATCGCGGTGCTGCCCGAGCCGTGCGTCGCCGACGCGCTCAACCACGGCACGCTCGTGCGGCTGATGGGCGGCTACCGGATCGACGATCCCGACGCGCAGTTGTCGCTCGTCTATCCGAACCGCCAGTACGTGCCGGCCCGCACCCGCAGCTTCGTCGAGCACGCGCTCGAGCACTTCAACGCGCCGGCCGCCCGCGAGCAGGCGGATTACGGCTTCCTGCGGCCGGTACGCGGCCCCGAATGCTCCGACATCGTCACGGGGCTGCAGTAAACTGCGCGCGTCAGCCATCGGAGGTGCAGCGTGCGCGTGATCCTGTTCAGCAGCCGGCAGTACGACGACGATTCGTTCACCGCCGCCAACCGGCAGTTCGGCTATCGGCTGCACTTCCAGCCGTCGCACCTCGACGCGGAAACCGCGATCCTCGCGCACGGCTATGACGTCGTCTGCCCGTTCGTCAATGACACCGTCGACGCGGCCGTGCTCGAACGGCTCGCCGACGGCGGCACGCGGCTGATCGCACTGCGCTCGGCGGGCTTCAACCATGTCGACCTCGCCGCCACCGAACGACTCGGCATCACGGTCGTGCGCGTGCCCGCGTATTCGCCGCATGCGGTCGCCGAGCACGCGGTCGCGCTGATCCTCGCGCTCAATCGCCGCCTGCCGCGCGCCGTCGCCCGCACCCGCGAAGGCGACTTCTCGCTGAACGGCCTGCTGGGCTTCGACCTGCACGGCAAGACCGTCGGCGTGATCGGCACCGGCATCATCGGCAGCGTGTTCGCGAAGATCATGATGGGCTTCGGGATGCACGTGCTCGCGCACTCGGTGCCGCCGTACAACGACGAGCTGATCGCGTTCGGCGCGCGCTACGTCGAGCTCGACGAGCTGCTGCGTCATGCCGACATCGTCAGCCTGCATTGCCCGCTGCTGCCGTCGACACACCACCTGATCAACGAGCGGACGCTCGCGCGGATGAAGCACGGCGCGATGCTGATCAACACCGGGCGTGGCGGCCTCGTCGATGCGCAGGCGCTGGTCGACGCGCTCAAGAGCGGCCAGCTCGGCCATCTCGGGCTCGACGTGTACGAGGAGGAAAGCGGGCTCTTCTTCGAGGATCACTCCGACCTGCCGCTGCAGGACGACGTGCTCGCGCGCCTGCTGACGTTCCCGAACGTGATCGTCACATCGCACCAGGCGTTCTTCACGCGCGAGGCGCTGGCCGAGATCGCGCACACGACGCTGCTGAACATCGAGGCGTGGCATGCGGGCACGCCCGCGAACATCGTGATCGCAAACCGCTGAGAAACCGCACGTTTAATGGCGTGCAGCGCATCCGCAATCGTTTGCTCGTGCGCGCTGCCGCGCACCGCACTCGCCCTCGTCAATAATTCAGCGCATTGTTTCGGCTGAAGTAACGTTTCGCGCGTGCCGTCTGCTATCGTTGCGCCGACGTCCTTCCCTGCCTTTGCCGCTCATGCGTTTCGACGATTCAGACATCGCCGCCGTCTACCGTGCCATCTTCGAACGGCGCGACATGCGCCACTTCACGCCGGCGCCCGTCGATCCGGCCGTGCTCGCGCGGCTACTGCGCGCGGCGCACCACGCGCCGAGCGTCGGTTTCATGCAGCCGTGGCGCTTCATCCGCATCACCGATCCTGCCCTGCGCACCTCGATCCACGCGCTGGTCGAGGCCGAACGCCGCGCGACCGCCGACGCGCTCGGCGAGCGCCAGGACGAATTCATGCGGCTGAAGGTCGAAGGCGTGCGCGAATGCGGCGAGTTGCTGGTCGTCGCGCTCGCCGACGGCCGCGAACGCCACGTGTTCGGCCGCCGCACGCTGCCGGAGATGGATCTGGCCTCCGCCGCGTGCGCGATCCAGAACATGTGGCTGGCCGCCCGCGCGGAAGGGCTCGGGATGGGCTGGGTGTCGCTGTTCGACGTCGATGCGCTGCGCACGCTGCTGCGGATGCCCGACGGCGCGAAGCCGATCGCCGTGCTGTGCGTCGGCCACGTCGATGCGTTCTATGCGAAGCCGATGCTCGAAGCAGAGCGCTGGGCTGCGCGGATGCCGATCGAAGCCTGCCTGTTCGAGAACGGCTGGGACGATCCGGCGGCGATCGGTGGGGCCGGATCGGCTGCGGCGCCAGCGGAGGTGGCCAGCGAAACGAAGCACACGCCGGACGCGATGCGCGACGGGTCGTCCAAACGCATCGCGTGATCCCCTCCGGCAGCCGCCATCATCCCGGCCCTGGAGCTCCCGCGAATCCCACACTGTGAGCTTGCCGCTCACCACCCCGTCGCACGCCGGCAACACCCGTTTGGGCCCCAAGCATAGGGGTTTTCACTGAAGTAGAATCGCGGCTGACGTTCGCCTCACCGACCGCCCGCCCCGCGCCTCCCGCGCCTGGCTCGAGCGGCATCCTTTCCCGAGCCTACCGCGATGCCCCTGCCTCTTTTCGCCCTTGCCGTCGCCGCATTTGGAATCGGTACCACCGAATTCGTGATCATGGGGCTGCTGCCCAATGTCGCGCGCGACCTCGGCGTGTCGATCCCGGCCGCCGGGATGCTCGTGTCGGGCTACGCGCTCGGCGTGACGATCGGCGCGCCGATCCTCGCGATCGTCACCGCGAAGATGCCGCGCAAGCGTGCGCTGATGAGCCTGATCGGGCTGTTCATCGCCGGCAACCTGTTCTGCGCGATCGCGCCCGGCTACGCGGTGCTGATGGCCGCGCGCGTCGTCACCGCGTTCTGCCACGGTGCGTTCTTCGGGATCGGCTCGGTGGTCGCGAGCAACCTCGTCGCACCGAACCGCCGCGCACAGGCGATCGCGCTGATGTTCACCGGCCTCACGCTCGCGAACGTGCTCGGCGTGCCGCTCGGCACCGCGCTCGGCCAGGCGTTCGGCTGGCGCGCGACGTTCTGGGCCGTCACCGGCATCGGCATCGCCGCGGCCGCCGCGCTCGCGGTGTGCCTGCCGAAGAACCTCGCGATGCCCGACACCAGCATCACGCGCGAATTCAGCGTGCTGAAGCACCCGCAGGTGCTGATGGTGCTCGGCATCAGCGTGCTCGCATCCGCGAGCCTGTTCAGCGTGTTCACGTACATCACGCCGATCCTCGAGGACGTGACGGGCTTCTCGCCGCGCCAGGTCACCTACGTGCTGCTGCTGTTCGGCCTCGGCCTGACCGTCGGCGGCACGCTCGGCGGCAAGCTCGCCGACTGGCGCCGGATGCCGTCGCTGATCGCGACGCTCGCGCTCATCGGTATCGTCCTCGCGCTGTTCGCGGGCACGATGCATCTGCCGTTCGCCGCGCTCGCGACGATCTTCGTGTGGGGCATCCTCGCGTTCGCGATCGTGCCACCGCTGCAGATCATGATCGTCGATCGCGCGAGCGACGCGCCGAACCTCGCGTCGACGCTGAACCAGGGCGCGTTCAACCTCGGCAATGCAACCGGCGCGTGGCTCGGCGGGATGGCGATCGGCTCGGGCGTGTCGCTCGTGAGCCTGCCGTGGGTCGGCGTCGCGATGGCGATCGCCGCGCTCGCGCTCACGCTGTGGTCGGCGTCGCTCGAACGCCGCCCGGTGGTCGTGCCGACCGAGTACGTCTGACGCGACCCTGCTGCAACCCTGCCGCAATCGTTGCGTACGCAACTCCATTCAAACGTGACGACCTTCATGGACCTTTCAACAGTCGCGGTGTAGCATCGCGGCCGATGAAAGCCATTCTCAATCGCGATTTCCTCGCGCTGATCCTGAGCGTCGCGGTCGTCGGCCTCGGGACCGGCGCCACGCTGCCGCTCACCGCGCTCGCACTGACCGAAGCCGGGCACGGCACCAACGTCGTCGGCATGCTGACCGCCGCGCAGGCGCTCGGCGGCCTCGCGATCGTCCCGTTCGTCACCGCGCTCGCACGGCACATCGGCGCGCGCCGCGCGATCGTCGTGTCGGTCGTGCTGCTCGCGGCGGCCACCGCGCTGATGCAGTTCACGTCGAACCTGATCCTGTGGGGCGTGCTTCGCGTGCTGTGCGGCGCCGCGCTGATGCTGCTGTTCACGATCGGCGAAGCATGGGTCAACCAGCTCGCCGACGATTCGACACGCGGTCGCGTCGTCGCGATCTACGCGACCAATTTCACGCTGTTCCAGATGGCCGGCCCCGTGCTCGTCAGCCAGATCGCCGGCGCGACCAGCATCCGCTTCGCGCTGTGCGGCGCGCTGTTCCTGCTCGCGCTGCCGACGCTCGCGACGATCCGCCGTGCGCCGCTCGCCGGCGACGACGCGCATCACGCAGCGCACGACAGCTGGCTCGCGGTCCTGCCGCGCATGCCGGCGCTGATCATCGGCACCGGCTTCTTCGCGCTGTTCGACACGCTCGCGCTGTCGCTGCTGCCGCTCTACGCGATGGATCACGGCGTCGCGAGCGCGACCGCCGTGCTGCTCGCGTCCATCATGCTGTTCGGCGACACCGCGATGCAGTTCCCGATCGGCTGGCTCGCGGACAAGCTCGGCCGCGAACGCGTGCACCTCGGCGCCGGCTGGATCGTGCTGGCCGGCCTGCCGCTGCTGCCGTTCGTGATCGCGAATCCGTGGCTGTGCTGGCCGCTGCTGTTCGTGCTCGGCGCGGCGGCCGGCAGCATCTATACGTTGTCGCTCGTCGCGTGCGGCGAACGGTTCCGCGGCGCGGCGCTCGTCACCGCGAGTTCGCTCGTGTCGGCGTCGTGGAGCGCTGCGAGCTTTGGCGGGCCGCTGGTTGCGGGCGCGTTAATGGAGCAACTGGGCAGCAACGCGCTCATCGGCGTGCTGGTCGCCTGTGTCGCCGCGTTCGTCGCGGCCG
>NZ_BCPP01000111.1:0-11465 GCF_016586125.1 Burkholderia sp. E168m23 | reverse complement strand
TTGCGCTGGCGCGGGACGAGCCACGTAGTCAGCAGGCCGATCACGAGGCCTGTGGACGCACTGCTTCGACCGAACCCGGGCAGGCGCGGTACGGAACCGACGTAATTGGAGCTTGCCAGTTGCACATTGACGCCGTCGACGTCGATACTGCCGCCGACCCATGGCAGATGGACGAACTCGTTGAGCATGACCCCGGCACAGCAGGCCATCGCCAACGCGAAGAGCGCAAACCTCAGCGCGTTCGACTCGAGCATCGCCAACGCGTCAGGCGGCATCAACAGCACGAACAGCAACGGCGCGACCGTCCACACCCAGAAGCATGCGGCCACGAGACTGACGCCGTTCGCGAGCGAAACGCACAGCTGCGCGGCCATGAAGCTCGCAACGAGCAGGGTGCTGACACGGGGACGCACCGCAAGGCCGAACGCGATGCAGCCGACCATCAGGGCCTTCGGCAGATAGCCGAGCATCGACACGCCTGCGATCGACGTGTAATAGCGGATCGCGCCGGAGAATACCTCGCTCGCGATCGCGATCATGAATGTCGCTGCCCACAGTCGGTTGATCGATCGGTTTCCGTTCATGGTGCTCGATACACGTTTTAGAGCGGAGCGACGCACACGTATCGCGCGTGATACGGTTCCCGGCCTACCCTGCTGTCACGCCAGTATAGGAGCGCGCAGCCGCGAGAAACGTTCGACAACCCACACATTCGGCGGCAGTGGCGCGGCAGGTTTCCGGCCCCGGAGAACCGGCCTTCGCATCAACCGGAACGCGCCGACAGATCGAGCACGCCGACGCGTTCACGGCGAAGGACGTATGCAAGCGCGACGGCGACGGCCGTTTCGGCGATCAGCACCGCGATCGCCGCGCCACGTTCGGCAAACAGCATCGCGAGCGGAGGAAGCAACGTCACGTTCAACGCGCCCGACGAGATCAGGATGACGCTGAACGCCCGCTTCATCCCGAGCGGCAACATCGTTTGAACGCCGAACAGGTCGGTCATGCATGCCATGAACGGCACCAGCGCCAGGCAATGCAGCACGCCGATCGTCGGCGCAAACGAGCTGCCGTACAGGATACGGACCGCCAGCGGCGCGCATGCATAGATCGTCGCCGACATGGCCAGCACCAGCGCGCCTTGCATGACGATCAGCTTGCGCAGGAATGCGAATGCTTCGTCGCGCGCGTGATGCATCAGGTAGGTCACGTGCGGATAGGTTGCCGCCCTGAGCGGTTGCAACAAGCCGACCGCGGCACGGATGAGTTTGTCACCGGCCGCAAAATAGCCTGCGGCGACGTTACCGGAAACCATGCTCAGCAGGACGGTATTGGTCGACGCGTAAAACGAGATCGACGTCGAGGCGAGGAACACCTGAAAGCCGCCTTTCAACGCTTCGACGACGTCCGAAAGTCGCACCTGAACGCGCTCGACCTCGCGATGAAAGAACAGGTACGCCAGCAGCGTGATCCCGCACAGCAATGGCACGGCCGTATTGATCGCGACTGCATGCAGGAGGTCGTCCTCCGTGCGCACCCACAGGAAGATGGCAGCGACACTGAGTACCCGGTACACCACCACCGTCACGCTATAGACACTCAGCTTCTGAATACCCTGAAAATACCAGCCCGGCGTCAGCGCGGCACCGATCGCCATCCCGAAACCGATCAGCAGCGCTCTGCGCTCCGCGGCAAAATGAGGAATGAGCATGGTCAGCGCGACGAGCAACCCGAAGCCGGCGACGGTGATCGCCCATTGGGCGCAAACCGTCGTCCAGAAAATGCGCGACCGCTCCATCCTGTCGTTTGCGAGGGCGACACGCGGCGTTGCCGTCAGGTCGAAACTATAGTTCGCGAGATTGATGAAATACGTCGTCACCGCAAGCACGAACGATAGCCGGCCGTACTCTTGGGGGCCGAGCACGCGCGTCAGGAGCGGCAGCGTGACGAGCGGCACGACGTACGTCGAGATCTGCAGCGCAAACAACAACGCAAAATTTTTTCGAACGGCGGTCATCGTGCTTGCCGGGCTGAGAGGAAACAGTGCATCGACTGTCAATGTGCCCGCGTGCGCGATACATTCCCGCCGATACCGAGCGCGGCATACAGCGACGCCGCATAGCGGTCGACCGAGTAGCGTGACCAGTCGTAGCGACGCTGCTCGTCGTCGAGGTGCGCCCGCAGTTCGACGAGCGCGCGTGCCAGGTCGTCGGCCGTGTTCCGGTAGCGAATCTTGTTGCCGAGATCGTCGCCGAAGGTCGACAGGCTTCCAATGTCGTGCACGAGTGCCGGCAGGCCCAGCATGGCCGCTTCGACGATCACGAGCGGCGCGTTTTCCACCCAGATGGACGGCAGTACGATCGCGTCATGCGTCGGCAGCGTGGCAAACAGCGTTGCATGATCGAGACGCCCGGCAAAGCGCAGCCGCCCCGCCTCCACAAGTGCTGCGTGATGTTGCTCGAGGCTGCCGCGCTCCGGTCCGTCACCGTAGACCGTCAGCGACCCAATCGCGTCGCCGGGCGATTCGCCCATGAGCGCGAGAAACTGGGCAAGGCCCTTGTCGGCCTCCAGGCGACCGACGAACGCGAGATCGAGACGGCCTCTCCGCGCAGGCTTCGGTGTACGGGGAACCAGCGTCGTATCGATCGGATTCGGCAGCAGTGTCGCCGGTGTCCGACCGAATCGTGCGATCAGGTCGCGCATGAACGGGCTCGGGCAGAGAATCTCGTCGAACAGGCCGAGCGGGTCGAAAAGCGCGTTGACCGCGTGCCAATGCAGCTTCTTCGCGACATCGTGAAGAAAACCGCGCGGGCTGGCGGTGAGAACGATACGCCTGCCGCGACGCAATTGATCGAGCGATAGCGGTTGCGCGCGCCCTCCCCGGTAGACCATCAGACTCGGGTTGTAGAACACCAGGTGGTAGTCGTGCGCGGTCATGTACAAACGGCACTTCGAGCGCCGTTTGTAGCGCCCGAGCACGGGCAGGATCGCGCTCGACAGCAGGTTGTGGTAATTGTGCACGAGGATCCGTTGCGGACGAAATCGCTCGAGCAACGTGTCGAGCGCGCGTGCGGCAGCAGGTGACCACGCGCGTGCGCGACGACCGTTCTCGACATCGATCAGCGTGCGCTCGTCGAACGTTTCGACCTCGACGTCATTGCGCGCGCGAAGCACGTCGACGGACAGCCGGTACACTTCCTCGGCCCCGCCCTTGCGAACGAAATCGTTGACGACCAGTACACGCATCACGACCGCCCCGAATGGCACGTCGCCTGCGACGCGTGGCGTTTACATGTTGTCCAGCATCCACGGCGGTTTCTTTGCATCCACATTCCTGAGCAGCCTCATGACGCCGGCACCGTCGAAAACGGGCGACGCGAGAAATAGACACCGTCAAGATACTGTGCCGGAAACCGGGGATCTGTTCGCACGGTCACTTTCGGACGGTTTCAACCGGTCGCCGGCACACGGGGCGTGCTCCTCCCCGCCCGTAGCCTGGGCGTCGTCCAGCCGCGCTCAAATGCGGCGGCGGGTAACCGAACGCTACGGCGTCGCGCGTTCGGCTTCCGCTTTCGGCCTTGCCGTCGAAACCGGCTCCGCCGGCGCATGCCAGCCGGAAAGCAGCGCAGCGCAGCGGTCGACCACGTACTGCGCGGCGGCATCGCTGTGCAACGAATGGTCGAGCCCGTCCTGCGTATCGACCGATACGTTCGACAAATGCGCGAACGCACCGGACACCGGACCGAAATGCCGAACCACGACATCGACGCCCGGATCGAACGTGCCGTAGAGGAGATGCGCCTGGATGCCGCGTGCCGACATGTCGTGCAGCATCCCGCGCGGCGTATCCTTGTCCGGCGCGCGCCCCATGCGCTCCATGAAGCTCTTGATCGGGACCGTCGTGAAGTCGGCGACGAAACGAATCAGCGCACGCAGCACCGGACGCGGATCACGCCCCTCGAGCAGCACCCGGCGCCACTTGCCGAGGCTGCGCAATGAAGCGACATAACCACGCATCGAATTGGTCTGGTTGTCGACGACATCCGCCAGTGTCTGTCCGCGCGGCCAGACAAACACGGGGAGATTGATCGTGATCGCGCCGGCAAGCGCGCCCCGCGCGGCGGCATGAAGCGACGCGTACGCTCCGGAGCAGATTCCGAACGTGACGATCCGATGGTGACCCGCCTCTTTCAGCCAACGCGCGGCGCAGATCATGTCGTCGATCATCTGGTCCGAATACGGAATATCCGATTGATCGTCACGCGCACGCAGGCTGCTGTCGCCGATCCCGCTCGAATCGAAGCGCAGACTGCGGATGCCGCGCGCGGCGAGCGACCGCGCCAGGCGAACTGCAAGCCGCCCGTCGGCCGTACGCGGATTGGCGGCGGTATTGGCGATAAGCAGCGTGGGGGCCGCGAGACGCATGGCGTCGTCGGCTGGCTCGCACAGCACCCCGATCAGTGGTTGCGTCCCCATGCGAATCACGCGCTCGACACTGCCGCTTCCGGCCAGGACGACGTCGGAAACGTGCTGGCGCGTGGAGGTTCGTACGTCCGCGTCAGGATCGTCGTCGATCCAGCTTCCGATCGTGTCGAGCAACGCATTCGGCAGCCGGGAGCGGTGCGGTTCGCACATGGCGGCCGCCCAGTCCGAACATGTGTGGATACTGACCGCGACGCCACGCGCGCGCAGCGTGTCCGACAACGCCGGACCATCGCCGTACGGCGTATCGACGAGCAGCGCGCGCGCGGGCAACTCGCGCAGCTGGCCGGCAGCCTGGCACAGGTCGATACTGCGGAGTGTTCCGAGGAGATCGTCGGGATACGCGTGGCCGAGCACCTTGAACGGCCGTTCGTCACGAACCGCCTCCCGCACGGTCGGCGGCAGGTTATCGAGCCAGCGTTGCGCGACGAGCGAGAGCTCGCGCACGTAGCTGCGACCACGCACGACGGGGGCAAGTGCGATGAAACGCGTGATTCCGGACAGGCCGTCCGAAGCGAGAAGCGCCAATGGCGCACCGGCGCGTACACCGATGAGCGTCAGGCCATCCAGCACGGCGTTGTCGCGCAAGGTCCGGACGGCATGGCGCACGCTTGCGAGCATGTTCTCGAAACGTTCGGGATCCTGTTCGTCGCCGAGCGAATCGCCACTCGCCGGATAGTGAAAACGTAGAACCGGAAAACCACGGTCGGCAAGGTGTTCCGCAATTGAGCGAACAAGCTTGTGCAGCCAGAGCGCCTCATGGCCGAGCGGCTCGCATATGACGACGCCGTGTGGTCGAGTGCCCTCGTGAAGCCAGCCGACGCATCCATCGAACTGGATGGGTGTCATGGTTTGGTCCTTGTTTTAAGTGTCTGACAGGCCGGGTTTCAACGCGTGCTTGCCGCGGGCCATGGGGCAAGCGTTCGATCGTTGCCCGGATGCATGAAGGGAAGCGCGCCAGCAACGCACGCGCACTCGCCGCGGACCACCCCGATCCGCAGGCGCTTCAATGTAGAGGCAGGTTTCGAGAATGCCCTTGATTTGCATTCCGCAATATCGCCCCGCTTTTCACCGGACGACCTCGATGCGCGGCGCAGACGGCCGCACTCGAATGTCTAAGGCGATTAGGCCATCTCGTCCTGACGGATTCCGTACGCCACATTACATTTTCAATACGAAGCCGTCACGCGTGTCAGGCAGTGACATGACCGATTGCGGCTGCGGCCGTCGAGATCGGGTTCACGGCGTCACGGCCCGGGCCGTGAGCGCGCCCTGCGCCGCGGACGGAATCAGCAAATTCACGACGCGGCTCCAGCGCACCAGCGACGACGCATCGACGAAGACGACGTCGCGACGCTCGAGCGGAAACTGATCGGCCAACGCATAGGAGGCCGGCGCGCGACCGTCCAGGTGATAGACCTGCGGCCGGTTCCCCGGCCCGCGGCGCACCACGTAGATCTGCCGCGCGTCAGACGTGTACTGACTGACGCCGCCGGTCTCGCCAAGCGCTTCACCGAGGCTGATCCGTCCGTCGGTCAACGTCAGCGTCGCCGGGCGTGACACTTCGCCGAGTACGAAGACCTTCGCTTCGCTCGTCGGACGCACTCGCACGAGATCGCCGTCGCGCAACAGGATATTGGACGGATTGATACCCGCGGCGATCATGGCCGGCAAACTCACGTTCACCGTCTTGCCGCCGCGCGTCACCGTGACCTGCGACCGGTCGGCTCCGGCCGTGAAGCCGCCCGCGCGATCGATCGCCTCGGGCAACGTCATCGGCATGTCGTTCACGATCTGCAGCCCCGGCGTGCGCACTTCGCCGTCGAGATAAACTCGCTTGCTGCGATACGCCTGGATACGCAGCGCAATCTGCGGTTTGCGCACGTACTCGCCCAGCCGCCGGGTCACCGCGGCACGCGCCTCCGCCTCGGTGAGCCCGGCCACGTGTACGAGGCCTGCTTGCGCGAACTGAACGTTACCGCCCGCGTCCACCGTGTACCCCGCCACAACCGAGTTGGTGCCGATATTGTCGCCATTCGTCGCCTGCGCCGTCGGCAGGTTCAGTTCCGGGTGATCCCAGACGACGATGTTCAGCACATCGCCCGGGCCGATCACGTATGCCTTTGGCGTACCGAACAGTTGCCGGATTTCGGCGTCGACGCCGGCAGAGCGCGCGGCATGCTGTTGTTCGACGAACGCAGGCGTGATCTCGATCAGGTCTTCGCTGGACACGTTCTGCACCCCGTCGAGTCCCCCCGACCCCGTCGCCGCAACGCTCACGCGCGCATTCGCATCGCGTTCGGCCGGCGCCTGATATGTCATGCCCGGCGCAAATGCGCAGGCATTCAGCACACACACGGTCGCCGCCATCGCAACGCGCAGCCGCGGCATGCCGAGCCTCGATTTCTTCTGTGTAGTCGTTGACATCGCGTCTTTCCAAACTGAGCGGAACCCGCCCGCCCCAACCTGACGGATACCGCATTTCGCTTGCCGGCACGGCTCGCGCTGCATTGCCGCGCATCCTTTCTCGCCGCACATCGCTTCGTACGGCCGAGCGGCGCTTCGGCGCGCTCGTCTGTCTACAGTCGGCCGGCCCGCCCGACGAAAATCGCGGTTACGCACCGGCATACCGTCCGCATCGCCGTCGCGAACGTCGCCCGATACGACACGGACGGTCCGCACGGATACTGCCGCGCCGGTCGTGCTCCGGCGCGGCCGCTCCCGCGGCGATACACGATTGGACACCGTCCAGCCCGGCGCGTATGTGAGCAAGCCCACCGAAAGCCAAACTTCATACGGAAATGGGGCCACTCCCCTGAAAAGCGACCGCGACCGCCGGTTGCTAACCGCCACACCATTTGTTCAGTGTCGCGTCGAACGTAAAAGTCAGGACCTGCCCGCTCACCATGACGACGTTTCCCCCGGTCGTCGTCTGGATGTTCGCGTTGTTCGCGATCGTGCAGTTGCCGTTGGTCGCGATGATCCTGACCGACTGGCCGTCGATCCCGCCGACCAGGTTGGTCAGCATCGTCGGCGACGCATAGTTCGCCGTCAGTTTGCTGATACCGGTCACCCCGGGCGTCGAACTGGTGCCGACGAAGCCGTTGGACCACACCGCCATCGCGTTACCGGCGCTGTCGGCCGTCGGCACGCCGTAGCTGTAACGAACCAGCCCGGTCGCATTCTCGATGTGAAATTGCCACGGCCACATTTGCAGCAGGCGCCCGCTGGCCCATGCGCTGTTGACCGCACGTCCGTAGCGGTCCTCAGGAATATATTTGTAACGCCCGGCCACCCCGTTACCTTGCGACGCATCGACACAGATCTTCGAGAAGTATTCTCCTGCGGGAATGTACGCCGTACTGGATGAAGACGGCGTAAACGTATAGGTGTCGGTTCCGGCCGTGACGCTTCCGGAACGCGCGATCGTGCCCGTGATGCCAAAAATGGTCGCCAGCGTCGTGTCGCCTGTCCCGTTGACTGCGTTGACCGGCATGAAGATCGACAGGTTCGGCGTCGTACCGAACGACCAGCCCGGAATCGCGACGGCGCCCGTCCCCGTCAAAACCAGCGCCGAGGTGACCTGCTGAAACACGCTGTCGGTCTCGCAATCGATTCTCAGGTTGTACGGACTCTCGGTGGAAATGAATACCGCCTCGGCGCATCCGAAATAATTCCTGAACCTGATCGTGTTGTAGCCGATGTTCCCGATCGTCACCCCCTTCACCGTCTTCGGGAACGCGAAGGTAAATTCATTGTCCGTGGGATAGACATTGAAATTCGGGTTCGGCCGAATCTCCGCCGCGTAGTCGTTACGTGCGCTCAACGGGAAGTTGATGTCGAAAAGGCAGTTCGTGACCTGTCCGATGACGCTGAACATCCGGCCGCCGCTCAGTCCCATCGTCGTCATCCGGTCGTGCAGCACGATGTTTCGCGCTTGAATTCCGTACAGCGGAAAGCCGGTATTCGACGTGCGCCGATCCTGCACGGCGAGCGCGGTGCCATAGCTGAAGATGATGTCGATATTGTTCAGGTTGAACAGGTTCGACGAGTCGGACATAGTGGCAGCCGGGCTGTCGTCAAGGTAGATCCCGAAACTCGGCGTGTTCGTCGACAGGTCGCCGCAGTGCCTGATCTTCATCGTGTTCAGATTGATCTCGCGTACGTTGGCGCGTGCTTGCGTCGATCCGCTTCCGGTGTCCATCCACAGCACGCCGCCGCCGCGGAAATACAGACAGTTCACGTGAGCGACATCGAGCCAGTCCACGTTGCCCTGCAACACCAGGCCATGTTGCAGTGATGCGCATGCGCGATTGCCCTGAAGGGTAAAGTCGCGCAGGACACACCCGGCGAGCACGGCCATGTTCGACGTCCATGACACGTTGCCGGTCTGCGGCAAATCCGTCGCTTCGTTGTTGAAGCCGGCGTTCAATACCGTCAGGCATTGGCCGCTGACGCCGGCGCCGAACTGAATGATCGAGGTGCGCGCCGAATGCCCGAACACGGCTATCGGCCTGGTGATCGACGGAAGCGCGAGGCTCGAATAGTAGACCCCGGCAGGCAGGTCGCCCTTGACCGGCCAGATAGTCATCAGGTAGTTCAGCCAGGCCGTCAGGGCCGGGCCGTCGTCGCTGCCGTAGACCACGTTCGCCCCGGTCGCCGACGCATTGGCGGCTTTCGCGAGCGTGATCTGCGTCGCGCTGACGAACGCCGCAATCGTGGTGGAAACGACCAGCGTTGCAACGCCGCTGGCGTTCGTTGTCGCGATGTCGATCCGCTTGCCGACGTCCGCCGCCGTGAATACCGCCGAGGCCGACGAAAACGACGTTGATCCCGACGTCGTGACGCCGTCGTTGACGATCCGGGTGTTTCCCTTCGCACCAAAATATTTGGCGCTGACCGGCAAATTGGCCGGAAGCGCCGCGGGTAAATCCATCCACACCTGCGTGGTACCCGCAGCGAGATTCACGATCGCACCGCCATTGCTCGACGCCAGCACGGTGGTACGCGACAGCGTGTTCCCGCTGGCGTTGTATGCGCCGATTCCGATCTCCCAGTTCCCGCTCGGAACACCGGTCCCCGTGACCGCTTGCAGCCCGTAATAGAAAGTATCGGCATTGGCGCACACGGACGAAAATGCTCGGAATCCCGTCATTGCACCGGCCAGGGACAGCGCCCCCGTACCGGTAGAAGTGGTCGTTTCCTGGACCCGATCCTGAAGCTGGAATGCCATATCGTTCCTTGACGTGTGATTGTCGGACTTTGCGGAAATCAACTCCTGTCGCACCTTCGGATTCGATGCCCGGTCGATTGATTATCGAAAAGAGATGTGCGAACTCGATCGAGCGTACGCACCCGCGCAAGATTAGAAACAGATTCACCGGCAAACAGTGCGTGAAATGACCCAAGCGATTGAGCAATACCGTCATCGCCACATGAAAAGTACGTTTCGGACATCCGGTCAACCGCGTCGTATTCGATGACATGTCAATGTCGCCCCGGTTAGATGTACACGCAACGAACCGGACCACGAGTCACGGCGTATTGCCCGCGCAATAGCACCAGCACACAGGTACTTCTTACCCGACCACACCCCCACCATCGGGAACGATGACCGCCTTTCCACCCCACCCAGCGCGACTACGAAATAAAGATCACACGGATCGGTAGAAACACCGATGCTGTAGTCAAACTACATTCATACCATTGGTCGCAGCAGAGAATCGCTACACCCGATTCGACAGTGCGGGATGGCCTGCGTCGCCGCCCGCATTGACTGGTCGAGCCCAACCGGCCGTAACGATTCCCCGCCTGGCCTGGCATGCCGACGCGCAACCATCCTGCACCGCCAGCCGAATCCGTCCGGTGCGAATCCACCGGACGTGCGCAGCTCCAGACATCATTCGAACAACCGGCAATACGATCAGGAGAGCAACATGCGGGACAAACTCTGGCCGGCCGTCGTGCTGGCAGCGACCCTCTGCACCACTGCCTACGCCGGCGACGCCGATTTCAATGCGCAGGGCGACGCGACCGACGCGTTCGCATCGGCCGCCGCGCAACGGCGCGCCGACCTGCTCGTGCGCAAGATGACGCTCGACGAGAAACTTCAATTCATTCATTCGCAATACGAAATGTCCAAGGTGCCGGGCGGTGGCGCCGGCTACATCCAGGGTGTGCCGCGGCTCGGCATTCCCGATCTCAACATGGTCGATTCGGCGACCGGCTCCGGCAGCACGTCGCAGGCCAGCACGACGTTCCCGGCCACGATCGCGGTCGCCGCGAGCTGGGATCGGCGGCTGTCGTACGACTACGGCAAGCAGGTCGCGATCCAGTTGCGCGCGCAAGGATTCGGGATGGGCCTCGCCGGCGGCACCAACCTCGCGCGCGAGCCGCGCGGCGGCCGCCTGTTCGAGTATCTCGGCGAGGATCCGCTGCTCGCCGGCGACCTGCTCGCCGAACGCACGCTCGCCACGCAGCGGCAGAAAGTCATCGCCACGATCAAGCACTACGCGGGCAACGAGCAGGAGCACGGCCGGATGGGCGGCAATACGCAGATCGACGAACGCACGCTGCGCGAGCTGTATCTGCTGCCGTTCGAGATCGCCGCGAAACGCGGGCGGCCCGGTAGCGTGATGTGCAGCTACAACCGCCTGAACGGCACCTATGCGTGCGAGAACCCTCATCTGCTGAACGACGTGCTGAAGAACGAGTGGGGCTTCCAGGGCCAGGTGCAGTCCGACTGGGGCGCCACGCACAGCACCGCCGCCGCGATCAATGCCGGGCTCGACGAGGAAGAAGACGTCGGGCCGAGCGTGTACCTGACGCCGGCGGCCGTCAAGCAGGCGATCGCGAACGGCTCGGTGTCGACCGCGCGCCTCGACGACATGGTGCGCCGCAAGCTCGCCGTGATGATCCGCGTGGGCGTGATGGACGATCCGGCCCAAGGCGGCGGCACGATCGATTTCGCGGCCGGGAACCGG
>NZ_BCPP01000110.1:0-11529 GCF_016586125.1 Burkholderia sp. E168m23 | reverse complement strand
ATTTCGCGGCGGGCTCCGGCGCGGTGGCGGCCTCCGGCGGCGCGGCGTCCGGCGCGGCAGGCTGCATGCCCGGCTGCGCCATCGCGAGGCTCGCGAGCTGATTGAATTGCGTCTGCAGCAGGTTCCACCAGCCGGCCGGGTCGAACTGCTGCGCGGGGTCGCCCGCCGGCGCATCCGCCGCGGACGCCGCGGCATCGGGTGCGGCCTCGCCCGCCGACGCGGGTTTCGCGGCCTGCGCGGCGGCCACGGCCGCTTCCTCGGCCGCCGACATCGAGCTTTGCGCGAACGCGCCGAATGCACGCAGCGTCGCGAGCGTCGCGCGCTGCACCTCGAGCGCCTGGATCGCGGACTGCAGCATCCCGAGATTGAGCTTCAGCCATTGCTCGACCGCGCGCAGATCGGTGATCCGCTTGTCGAGCTCCTCGACGTTCGTGAGCGGCGACATCATGTCGGACATGCTCGACAGCGACGGCGGCAGCCCGTGCGTGGCGCCCGGAAACGGCGCCATCCCGCCGAACGGCGACATCCGCATCATGTCCCACATCCGGTCCATCATGTCGGCGGGCTGGAACCCGGCAAAGCCGGCGAAAGGGTTGGCGCCGGAGGCATCGGTCGTCATACGGGCATCCTGGTTGACTGGGGGAGCGAGGCGGCCGCCGTGCGTCGCGCAGCCGCGCGTGGTTCGATCATAGCGCGCACGTCAGAACGGCGCGTCGCCGGGGAACGCGGGCGGGCGCCGCTCGCGCAGCGAACGGATGCCTTCCTGCACGTCGGGCCCCGAAAAACCCATGAATTCGAGCGCGAGCGACGTATCGAAGGTCGGGCCGGCCATGCGCAGCCAGTTGTTCAGCGCGTACTTGGTCCAGCGGATCGCCGACTGCGAACCGTGCGCGAGCCGCTCGGCCACTTCGTATGCCTTCGGCAGCAGGTCGGCCGGCTCGACCGCGAGCGAGACCAGCCCGATCCGCTCGGCCTCCTCGCCGCTCACGGGCTCGCACAGCATCAGGTAGTACTTCGCCTTCGCCATCCCGCACAGGAGCGGCCACACGATCGCCGCGTGGTCGCCGGCCGCGACGCCGAGCCGCGTATGGCCGTCGATGATGCGCGCATCCTTCGCGGCGATCGAGATGTCGGCGAGCAGCCCGGCGACGAGCCCCGCGCCGACGGCCGGGCCGTGCATCGCCGACACGATCGGCTTGCTGCAGTTGATCACGTTGTAGACGAGGTCACGCGCCTCGCGCCACACGCGGGCGCGCACGTCGAAATCGTTCGCCATCTCCTCGACGAGCGCGAGATCGCCGCCCGCCGAAAAGCCCTTGCCTTCGCCGCGGATCACCGCGACGCGCGTGTCGGGATCGCGATCGACGTCGCGCCAGATGTCGGCGAGCTCGCGATGCATGCGCGCGTTCGCGGTCGCGAGGCCGCTGCGGTTCGCGCCCTCGCCGCTCATCACGATGTCGAGCACGCCATGGTCGCGGCGCGTCACCTTCAGTGCTTCGTAACCGCCGTACGCGGCAAGATCGGCCATCTGCTGCTCCTTGTTCGAGGCGCTCGAACGCTTGAATCGAGTGTAGCCAAGCCCGCGCGGTCAAACATCGGGCGAAACCCGGCGCGCGGGTCGAAGCCGGGTGTCGCCGGCGCGTTGCGTACCGCGCCGCTTATGCCGCGCCGTCGGGCGGGGAAACCGACTGCTCGATCGCGCCGAAGATCGACTTGCCGGCCGCATCGAACATCTCGATGCGCACCATATCGCCGTAGCGCATGAATTCGGTCTGCGGCGCGCCGTGCTCGATCGTCTCGAGGCAGCGCTTCTCGGCGATGCAGCAGTAGCCGCGCTTCGCGTCCTTGTTCGACACCGTACCCGAGCCGACGATCGAGCCGGCACGCAGGTTGCGCGTCTTCGCCGCGTGCGCGATCAACTGGCCGAAGTGAAACACCATGTCGGTGCCGGCGTCGGGCTGGCCGACCTTCTTGCCGTTCCAGTGGACGATCATCGGGCGGTGCACGCGGCCTTCGCGCCATTCGTCGCCAAGCTCGTCGGGCGTGACGGCGACCGGTGCGAACGCGGTGGCCGGCTTGCTCTGGAAGAAGCCGAAGCCCTTCGCGAGTTCGGCCGGAATCAGGTTGCGCAGCGATACGTCGTTCACGAGCGTGACGAGCCGCACGGCCTTCAGCGCGTCGTCGGGCGACACGCTCATCGGCACGTCGCCGGTGATCACCGCGACCTCCGCCTCGAAATCGATGCCCCATTCCTCGGACGGGCACACGACGTCGTCGCGCGGCCCCAGGAAATCGTCGCTGCCGCCCTGGTACATCAGCGGATCGGTCCAGAACTCGGGCGGCATCTCAGCGCCGCGCGCACGGCGCACGAGCTCGACGTGGTTCACGTACGCGGAGCCGTCGGCCCACTGGAACGCGCGCGGCAGCGGCGCCATGCAGTTGGCCGGATCGAACGCGAACGCGTTGCGCGCGCGCCCGTGGTTCAGCGCGTCGTACAGGTCGCGCAGTTGCGGCGCGTAGAACGCCCAGTCGTCGAGGACGCGCTGCAGCGTCGGCGCGATCGCATCGGCAATCGCCGCGGTGTGCAGGTCGCGCGACACGACGATCAGCTGGCCGTCGCGCGTGCCGTCCTTCAGCGAAGCAAGTTTCATAGGGAGGATCTGCCGTTGTAGTGACGATGGAGGGAATCTATTTTACGATGGTGAATCCATGCGGCGCGCCACGATCGCACACGCCGTTTTCGCCCCGTTTCCTGTCGCATTTTCGCGCACCCGTTGCCCATGCCCGCCAGCCCGCTTCCCGACGACGATCTCGCCGACTCCGATACCGACGACGCTGCTTCCGGCGAACACGGCGAGAAGGTCCGTTCCGGCATCCAGTCGATCGAGGTCGGCTTCCGCCTGCTCGACGTGCTGACGAGCGAGCCGCGCGCGATGATGCTGCGCGATCTCGCGCAGCGCGCGGGCATGAGCCCGGCGAAGGCGCATCGCTACCTGGTCAGCTTCTCGCGGCTCGGCGTCGTGTCGCAGGACCCCGTCTCGGGCCGC
The DNA here is from genome assembly GCF_016586125.1 of Burkholderia sp. E168m23. Classification (NCBI taxonomy): domain Bacteria; kingdom Pseudomonadati; phylum Pseudomonadota; class Betaproteobacteria; order Burkholderiales; family Burkholderiaceae; genus Burkholderia; species Burkholderia sp. E168m23. Next base: position 8,482 of record NZ_BCPP01000110.1, on the reverse strand, counting down.
TACGAGCTCGGCGGCTTCGCGCTGCAGATGGGCCTCGCGCGGCTCGCGCGCGTCGACGGCGTGAAGCTCGCGCGGATCGCGCTGACCGAATTCCGCGATCGCCTCGACCAGACGGTCGGCATCGCGGTGTGGGGCAACCAGGGGCCGACGATCGTGCACTGGATGGAGTCGAGCCATCCGGCGAAGGCGTCGCTGAAGCTCGGCGACGTGATGCCGCTGCTCGGTTCCGCGACGGGCCTGCTGTTCGCCGCGTACCTGCCGCGCAGCAAGACCGCCGCGATGCTCGAGCGCGAACTCGCCGATACGCGCCGCTCGCCGCACCACGGCGGCCCGCGCACGCTCGACGAAGTCGATGCGGTGCTCGCCGACGTGCGCCGGCACCAGGCCGCGCGCGTCGAGGGGATGCTGCTGCCGACGATCCACGCGTTCTGCATGCCGGTGTTCGACGCGGTCGGCGAACTCGCGCTCGCGATCGTCGCGCTCGGCCAGGAAGGCTCGTTCGACATCGCGTGGGGCGGCGAGATCGACACCGCGCTGCGCGCCTGCGCGCAGAAACTGTCTTACGAACTCGGCTATAGTCCCGACGCACGCGACGCCTGACGCGTCCGGTTCACGTCACGCATCGCGAACGCGCAGCGCATCCGACGGTCCGATTCCTGTGGCGCGCGCCGCGCGCCCGACGTCACCCACGCGCCCCGACCCTGTTCGATGCCCATGCAGCCTGCCGACCTTCGCCCGACTCACGCCCAGCCCCGCCGCTGGCTGCGCGTGGGCGTCGCGCTCGTCGCCGTGCTGGTGCTGCATGCGCTCGCCGGGTTCTGGCTGATGCGCAATCGCGAATCGTTCACGCCGCCGCCGCCCGCCGACATCCCCGTGCAGATCGAGTTGCTGAAACCGCAGCCGATCGAGCGCCAGCCGGCCCCGCCGGCGCCGAAGCCGGTCGAACGTCCGGCCGCACCGGCCGCGCCCAAGGCCGCCCCGCCGAAACCCGCGCAGTCGCACGAGCCGGTCCTCACGTCGACGCAGACGGCCGAGCACGGCGAACCGCCGGCGGCGGCCGCGTCCGCTGCGAGCGGCACACCGGGGGCTTCGGGCGCCTCGGCCGCACACGCCGCGTCGGCCGCGGGCGCCAGCGCCGCGACACCCGGCCCCGCGACGAGCGGCGTGAAGTTCGCCGCGCCGCCGTCCGGCGACCTGCAGTACGACACGTTCTACAACGGCATGCAGAACATGATCGGCACGATCCACTGGCGCACCGACGGGCACACGTACGACCTGTCGGTGTCGATGCCCGTGCCGTTCGTGGGCCCGTTCACCTATCGCAGCGAAGGCCGCATCGATGCGTTCGGCGTCGCGCCCGACCGTTACGTCGAGAAGCGCGGCAAGCGGCCGGAAGACATCGCGATCTTCAACCGCGAGATCCGGCAAGTCGTGTTCACGCGCACGCCGAACAACGCGCCGCTGCCCGACGGCGTGCAGGACCGCTTCAGCATGCTGATGCAGTTGTCGGGGCTCGTGCGCGGCAATCCCGCCGCCTACAAGCCGGGCGTCACGCAGCAGTTCTTCGTGATCGACAACAACAGCGGCGAGACCTGGCCGATCACCGTGATCGGCGACGAGCAGGTGCAGACGCAGGCCGGCATCATCGCGGCGCGGCACTTCATGCGCCTGCCGCGGCGCGACGGCGACACGCGTCGCATCGACATGTGGCTCGCGCCGTCGCTCGGCTGGCTGCCCGCGCGACTCGTGCAGAGCGAGCCGAACGGGGCGCAGATCGAGCTGCTGTGGCACGGCCGCCTCGCCGCACCGAGCGTGCCTGCCGATGTCGCCCCGCCCGCCGGCGCAACGAACGCGCCTGCCGCCGCGCCGACACCCGATGCATCGCCCGCGCAGCCAGCGGAACCGGCGCAAGCGGCACCGCCCGCGACGCTGCAACCCCCTGCCTCGTCGACTGTCACACAGTGAACGCGCGTGAATCCGCGCCAATCGGCAATTTCGACCGATTACAGATTTCCCGGAAATGGCCGATGACACTCTTTAACAACTATTTCAGTCCACCGGCTCACAATGAGAAACGTTTGATAGACATCGGCTTCTAACCGATACACCCCACGCAACGGGAGAACGGGGTGTGCAGCGCAAGCCCCTTGAAACCGGCAAGGCTTGCCCCACCTAGGGGACAACAAGGCCAGATGCCACTGCGAAGAGGAGTGCCGCCATGCAAATGATCTACAACAGCCCCAACTACTGCGTCGTCGAATTTGCGCCGCAGGCCGGCCATCACCTGATGAATGCCGGCGGATACGAAATCGTCGACAAGAACGCGCAGCGCGAAATCTTCATCGACGGCGAACTTGCCGAACGATTCCGCGCACACGTGAAGCAGCTGATCGAGGATGAACCGTCGCTCGACGAGGTCGACGAATTCCTCGGACAATTCGACAGCCTGATGATGATGCCCGTCGTGCTGCACTGACGAGCGCGGCCCGGCGCGTCACGCGGCCGGGCCATTCGCCGCGCATCGATGCGGCGCCGCGTGCACTCCGATCCTGCCCCCGTCCGGCTCGCCGGCGGGGGCTTTCATTTGGCGGGCCGCCAGGCCGGCACGGCGAGGGCCCGCGCCCCCTTGACGCACCGGCTACAATGACGGTTTTCCGTCTTCGCCGGTCTTCCGCCCATGTCTGCGACTCCTCTCGCCGCTTCCGTCCCGCTCGACGCGCGCTACACGCGCGGCGCCGCCCTGCCCGCGCTGCTGAAATCGCGCATCCTGATCCTCGACGGCGCGATGGGCACGATGATCCAGCGCTACAAGCTCGACGAGGCCGCGTATCGCGGCGAGCGCTTCAAGGATTTTCCGCGCGACATCAAGGGCAACAACGAGCTGCTGTCGCTCACGCAACCGCAGATCATCCGCGAGATCCACGACCAGTACTTCGCGGCCGGCGCCGACATCGTCGAAACCAACACGTTCGGCGCGACGACCGTCGCGCAGGCCGACTACGGGATGGAAGATCTCGTCGTCGAGATGAACGTCGCATCGGCGAAGCTCGCACGCGAATCGGCCGCGAAATACGCGACGCCGGACAAGCCGCGCTTCGTCGCCGGCGCGATCGGGCCGACGCCGAAGACGGCCAGCATCTCGCCGGACGTCAACGATCCGGGCGCGCGCAACGTCACGTTCGACGAGCTGCGCACGTCGTACTACCAGCAGGCGAAGGCGCTGCTCGACGGCGGCGTCGACCTGTTCCTCGTCGAGACGATCTTCGACACGCTGAACGCCAAGGCCGCGCTGTTCGCGCTCGACGAGCTGTTCGAGGACACCGGCGAGCGCCTGCCGATCATGATCTCGGGCACCGTCACCGATGCGTCGGGCCGCATTCTGTCGGGCCAGACCGTCGAGGCGTTCTGGAATTCGCTGCGTCATGCGAAGCCGCTCACGTTCGGCCTGAACTGCGCGCTCGGCGCGGCGCTGATGCGCCCGTACATCGCCGAGCTCGCGAAGCTGTGCGACACCTACGTGTCGTGCTACCCGAACGCGGGCCTGCCGAACCCGATGAGCGACACCGGCTTCGACGAAACCCCCGACGTCACGTCGGGCCTGCTGAAGGAATTCGCGCAGGCCGGGCTCGTGAACCTCGCGGGCGGCTGCTGCGGCACGACGCCCGAACACATCGCCGAGATCGCGAAGGCGCTCGCCGACGTGAAGCCGCGTCGCTGGCCGAACCAGTACAGCGACAACGCCTGACCGACCGCCCCACGTCCTTCATCAAAAGAATTCGCACCGCCATGACCGATCACATGATGCGCCTTGCCGGCCTCGAGCCGTTCAACGTCACGCCCGGGACGCTCTTCATCAACGTCGGCGAACGCACCAACGTCACCGGCTCGAAGGCGTTCGCACGGATGATCCTCAACGGCCAGTTCGACGAGGCGCTCGCCGTCGCGCGCCAGCAGGTCGAGAACGGCGCGCAGGTGATCGACATCAACATGGACGAAGCGATGCTCGATTCGAAGGCGGCGATGGTGCGCTTCCTGAACCTGATCGCGTCGGAGCCGGACATCGCGCGCGTGCCGATCATGATCGACTCGTCGAAGTGGGAGGTGATCGAAGCCGGCCTCAAGTGCGTGCAGGGCAAGGCGATCGTGAACTCGATCTCGCTGAAGGAAGGCGAGGACGCGTTCCGCCACCACGCGAACCTGATCCGCCGCTACGGCGCGGCCGCGGTCGTGATGGCGTTCGACGAAACCGGCCAGGCCGATACCTACGCGCGCAAGACCGAGATCTGCAAGCGCTCGTACGACTTCCTCGTGAATGAAGTCGGCTTCCCGCCCGAAGACATCATCTTCGACCCGAACATCTTCGCGGTCGCGACCGGCATCGAGGAGCACAACAACTACGCGGTCGACTTCATCGAGGCGACCCGCTGGATCAAGCAGAACCTGCCGCACGCGAAGGTGAGCGGCGGCGTGTCGAACGTGTCGTTCTCGTTCCGCGGCAACGACCCGGTGCGCGAGGCGATCCACACCGTGTTCCTGTATCACGCGATCCAGGCCGGCATGGACATGGGCATCGTGAACGCGGGCCAGCTCGGCGTGTACGCCGATCTCGACCCCGAACTGCGCGAGCGCGTCGAGGACGTGATCCTAAACCGCCGCGACGACTCCACCGATCGCCTGCTGGAGATCGCCGACAAGTTCAAGGCAGGCGGCGCGAAGAAGGAAGAGAACCTCGAGTGGCGCAACCAGCCGGTCGAGAAGCGGCTCTCGCATGCGCTCGTGCACGGCATCACGACCTTCATCGTCGAGGATACCGAGGAAGTGCGCGCGAAGATCGCCGCGGCCGGCGGCCGTCCGATCAACGTGATCGAAGGGCCGCTGATGGACGGGATGAACATCGTCGGCGACCTGTTCGGCCAGGGCAAGATGTTCCTGCCGCAGGTCGTGAAGTCGGCGCGCGTGATGAAGCAGGCGGTCGCGCACCTGATCCCGTTCATCGAGGAAGAAAAGCGCCTGCTCGCGGAAGCGGGCGGCGACGTGCGCGCGAAGGGCAAGATCGTCATCGCGACCGTGAAGGGCGACGTGCACGACATCGGCAAGAACATCGTGTCGGTCGTGCTCCAGTGCAACAACTTCGAAGTGGTCAACATGGGCGTGATGGTCCCGTGCAACGAGATCCTCGCGAAGGCGAAGGTCGAGGGCGCAGACATCATCGGGCTGTCGGGCCTCATCACGCCGAGCCTCGAGGAAATGGCGTACGTCGCGTCCGAAATGCAGCGCGACGACTACTTCCGCGTGAAGAAGATTCCGCTGCTGATCGGCGGCGCCACGACGTCGCGCGTGCACACGGCCGTGAAGATCGCGCCGCACTACGAGGGCCCGGTCGTCTACGTGCCGGATGCGTCGCGCTCGGTGTCGGTCGCGTCGAACCTGCTGTCCGACGAAGGCGCGGCGAAGTATCTGGACGAGCTGAAGTCCGACTACGAACGCATCCGCGACCAGCACGCGAACCGCAAGGCGCAGCCGATGGTCACGCTCACCGAAGCACGCGCGAACAAGACCAAGGTCGACTGGGCCGGCTACCAGCCGGTGAAGCCGAAGTTCATCGGCCGCCGCGTGTTCAAGAATTACGACCTGAACGAGCTCGCGAACTACATCGACTGGGGCCCGTTCTTCCAGACCTGGGACCTCGCGGGCCCGTACCCGGCGATCCTGAACGACGAGATCGTCGGCGAATCGGCGCGGCGCGTGTTCTCCGACGCGAAGTCGATGCTCGCGCGCCTGATCCAGGGCCGCTGGCTGACCGCGAACGGCGTGATCGCGCTGCTGCCGGCCAATACGGTCAACGACGACGACATCGAGATCTACAGCGACGAGTCACGCTCGGAAGTGCTGCTCACGTGGCGCAACCTGCGCCAGCAGAGCGTGCGCCCGGTGGTCGACGGCGTGATGCGGCCGAACCGTTCGCTCGCCGACTTCATCGCGCCGAAGGAGTCGGGGGTGGCCGACTACATCGGGATGTTCGCGGTAACGGCCGGCCTCGGCGTCGACGTGAAGGAAAAGCAGTTCGAAGCCGACCACGACGACTACAGCGCGATCATGCTGAAGGCGCTCGCCGACCGTTTCGCGGAAGCGTTCGCCGAAGCGATGCACGCGCGCGTGCGGCGCGAACTGTGGGGCTATGCGAGCGGCGAGACGCTCGACAACGACGCGCTGATCGCCGAGAAGTACGCGGGCATCCGCCCGGCGCCCGGCTATCCGGCTTGCCCCGACCACCTCGTGAAGCGCGACATGTTCGACGTGCTGCACGCGGACGAGATCGGCATGAGCGTGACGGATTCGCTCGCGATGCTGCCGGCGGCGAGCGTGTCGGGTTTCTATCTCGCGCACCCGGACAGCCGCTACTTCTCGGTCGGCAAAATCGGGCAGGATCAGCTCGAAGACTACGCGCAACGCATGGCGCTGTCGCTGGACGACGCGCGCCGCGCGCTCGCGCCGCAACTGTAACCGCGTCGACTGCGGCGACCCGCCGCTTCCATCGCCACGCGCCCCGATCCAGGGGCGCGTCGCACAACGACTTGATTTATCAGGATAACTAATCTCAATAATCGAGATCGAAGTCCTGCAACGCCGGGCTTTCGGGCCAACGCGCGTGGGCGACATAACGCGCCCTTCTCCCTCAGTTCTTCCTGCCATGTCGACCTTCGAGATCCGGATCACCGAAACGCCAGCGGACAGCGCGAGCCCGTTCCCGCCGACGATCTACCGCGGCGAGCGCTGGGATCTGAGCCATCTGCGTCCGTTGGCATTCACCTGCGATCTGGAAACCGGCTTCGACGTGACGGTTCTGGTCCTGTTCTCCTGCCACTGCTTTACGCGCAGCCTCAAATGGGACGGACGCACCCGCGACACCATTCCGGATGACGAGATCTACGACGATGGCCGCGAAACGCGCGTGCTCTGCGCAGACCGGTACCGCGCGTCACGGGAGCTGCTGCGCGGCGTGATCGTCGGGCTGGCGACGCGCCGGATCGTCGTCGCGGATGAACGGCAACCCAATTTCGTGACGGTGGAAGCGGTCGCATCGGACGGCACGCAACGCGTGTATGCGGTGTTCTTCGAGGTTTCGAAGGACCGGATCAGGAAACGCCGGCTCATCCTGCGCGTACAGTCGGCCTACATGCTGGATGGCGGCCTGAACCGGCGCCAGCGGGAAGCCCGGAAAGTCGCGCTGCGCACGTTGCTGCGAGCAAGCCTCGAAGGCCGCAAGATCCGGGCGTAGAAAAACCAACGGCCGCCTTTCGGCAGCCGTCGCATGCGGGATTCTCTTTCCGTCGTTCGACGAAATACCCACTCCAGGTGGGACCCGGTTGCCCGGGCGGCGCTATGTTTTCGCACCCGCTTTCACATAGTCTTGCGTTGAATTATAAGGGATTTCATCCTTCGGTCAAGGCAGGCGCCGCGCTACCGCCCCGATTTCGCGCACGCCATCCGCTCGACATAAATTTTCATCAGACAAAAGAAAAAGCCCGCTCGAAAGCGGGCTTTTTCCTGTCTGGCGAACCTTTCGATCTGCCAAGCAAGGAAGAAGGAAGCTCAGAAGCCCCAGTGCACGTCGGCCTGGCCGGCCTTCGCTTCGCGCAGCATCGTCAGGAACGGCGCGACGCGTTGCGCCAGGCTCGGCGGCACTTCATGGTGCGCGTGGTCGGCTTCGTCCTCGTGGAAATGGCCGGCGTGCTCGGCGCGCTCCTGCTTCGCCTGCGCGACCGCGCCTTCCAGCTTGGCGATCGCGTGGTCCAGTTCGTCGTGCGTGATCACACCGCGCTCGCCCAGCTGCTTGCCGACGAGACCCAGCACATACACGGCGAAATCCTTCAGCACGTCGAGATCCTGTGCCGCCTTGCTCTTGAACGTAATCATGACAATTCCCTTTTCATCTTGTTGTGCCTGCGCGGCGCGGTTGGGGAACGCCGGCAGACCGGCGTCCGGCCTCGCGGACGCGGGCCGCCTGAGCGGCATATTAGCACCTGTTAAAATTCTGCGATCCCTGAAACGCGCGCTTAAAAAGCGTGCCGGCGGGCCGGCGTTTCCGGCCGCCACCAACGAAGCCTTCTACCAGCATGCTGCCAGCACACAAACAGACCCTCGAAGCCCTGCTCGCGGATAGCGTCAAGCAGGTCGCACACGCGCTGAAAGGCGCCGACGCAGCATTCGTCGCCCCCGCCATCACGCTGGAGCGCCCGAAGGTCGCCGCGCACGGCGACGTCGCGTGCAACGTCGCGATGCAGCTCGCGAAGCCGCTCGGCACGAATCCGCGCCAGCTCGCCGAGCAGATCGTCGCCGCCCTCACCGCGCAGCCGGCCGCGCAAGGCCTCGTCGAAGCCGCCGAGATCGCCGGGCCCGGCTTCATCAACCTGCGCCTGTCGGCCGCCGCGAAACAGGCGGTGATCGCCGCCGTGTTCGAGCAGGGCCGCGCGTTCGGCAC
>NZ_BCPP01000109.1:0-11578 GCF_016586125.1 Burkholderia sp. E168m23 | reverse complement strand
GCGATCCTGAACGGCCTGAAGGTCGTCGGCAAGAAGCTGTCGGAAGTGAAGCTCGTGTGTTCGGGCGCGGGCGCGGCGGCGATCGCGTGCCTGGACCTGCTGGTGAACCTCGGCCTCACGAAGTCGAACATCCTCGTCGCCGATTCGAAGGGCGTGATCTACGAAGGGCGCGGCAACCTCGATCCGTCGAAGCAGCGCTATGCGGCGAACACCGACGCGCGCACGCTTGCCGACGCGATCGTCGGCGCGGACGTATTCCTCGGCTGCTCGAGTGCGGGCGTGCTGAAGCAGGACATGGTCAAGACGATGGGCGAGCGCCCGCTGATCCTGGCGCTCGCGAACCCGGAACCGGAAATCCGCCCGGAAGACGCGAAGGCCGTGCGCCCGGACGCGATCGTCGCGACCGGCCGTTCGGACTACCCGAACCAGGTCAACAACGTGCTGTGCTTCCCGTTCATCTTCCGCGGCGCGCTCGACGTCGGCGCGACGACGATCACGGAAGAAATGAAGCTCGCGTGCGTGCGCGCGATCGCCGAGCTGGCCGAGGAAACCGACCAGAGCGAGGAAGTCGCGAAGGCGTATGAAGGCCATTCGCTCGAATTCGGGCCGGACTACCTGATTCCGAAGCCGTTCGATCCGCGCCTGATCATCAAGATCGCGCCGGCGGTGGCTCAAGCCGCGATGGATTCGGGCGTCGCCACGCGTCCGATCCAGGACATGGACGCGTACCGCGAGCAGCTCGGCGCGACCGTCTACCGCACCGGCATGGTGATGCGCCCGGTGTTCGCGGCCGCGAAGCAGAAGGAGGCCCGTATCGTGTTCGCCGAAGGCGAGGACGAGCGCGTGCTGCGCGCTGCACAGTTCGTGCTGCTGGAAAAGATCGCCAAGCCGATCATCGTCGGCCGTCCGTCGGTCGTCGACATGCGCTTGCAGAAGATCGGCTCGAAGCTGAAGGCCGGCGTCGATTTCGAAATCGTCGATCCGGAAGACGATGCGCGCTACCACCGCTACTGGCAGGCGTATCAGGAGATCGGCGCGCGCGACGGCGTGACGCCGGAAGTCGCGAAGGCCGCGATGCGCAAGTTCAACACGCTGATCGGCGCGATGCTCGTCCATCTGGGCGATGCGGACGGGATGATCTGCGGGATGATCGACACGTTCCACAGCCACCTGAAGTTCATCGAGCAGGTGCTGGGCCGCGCGAAGGGCGCCGAGCACTTCGCCGCGATGAACCTGCTGATGCTGCCGGGCCGCAACCTGTTCGTGTGCGACACGTACGTGAACGAGCTGCCGAGCGCCGACCAGCTCGCCGACATGACGATCCAGGCCGCGGCCGAGATCGAGCGCTTCGGCATCGCGCCGAAGGCCGCGCTGCTGTCGAACTCGAACTTCGGCAGCGCGCCGTCGGCGTCGTCGCGCCGGATGGCCGAGGCCCGCAAGCTGATCGTCGAACGTGCGCCGAACCTCGAAGTCGACGGCGAAATGCACGGCGACGCGGCGCTGTCGGAACTGATCCGCAAGCAGGCGTTCCCGGGCACGACGCTGTCGGGCGAAGCGAACCTGCTGATCATGCCGAACGTCGAAGCGGCGAACATCGCGTACAACCTGCTGAAGATGGTCGGCGGCGAAGGCGTGACGGTCGGCCCGTTCCTGCTCGGCGCCGCCAAGCCGGTCCACATCCTGACGCCGGCCGCGACCGTGCGCCGGATCATCAACATGACGGCCGTTGCCGCCGCGAACGTGAACACGAAGTAAGTCCACGCCCGCGTGTGCCGCGCGTTACTCGCGGCACAATGAAAAACGCCACGGAACCTGCGTTCCGTGGCGTTTTTTTTCGCGTGAACCGTAAGGGCGACGGTGGCGCGGAAAGGGCGTCCAGACCGCGAATGCCCGCCGCGCGCGCCCTTACGCGACCTGCTGGTGCGACTGCCCGCCTGCCGGCGACCGCCACTTCGCGAGCAGCGTGTCCCACTTCTGCCGCACCGCACGCAGGTTGTTCTCCTTCACGTGGCCGTAGCCGCGAATGCCGTCCGGCAGCGCCGCGAGTTCGAGCGCGAGCGGGCGGTTGGCCGCGTTCAGCCGGGTCAGCACCTCGTCGATCAGCGTTTCGTACTCGCCGATCAGCGCGCGCTCGGTGCGGCGCTCCGCGGTGCGGCCGAACGGGTCGAGCCCCGTGCCGCGCAGGAACTTCGCCTTCGCGAGCAGCCGGAACGCCGACATCATCCACGGGCCGTACGCCTTCTTCACGAGATGGCCGTGGGCGTCCGTCTTCGCGAACAGCGGCGGCGCGAGGTGGAATTTCAGCTTCCAGTCGCCTTCGAACTGCGCGGTCAGGCGCGCGAGGAACGCGGGGTCGGACTGCAGCCGCGCGACCTCGTACTCGTCCTTGTACGCCATCAGCTTGAACAGGTTGCGCGCGACCGCTTCGGTCAGCGGCTCCTGCACCGTGTCGCCGTCCGCCAGCGCGCGTTCGGCGGCGCGCACCTTGTCGACGAAGGCCGCATAGCGCGACGCGTACGCGGCGTTCTGGTACGCGGTGAGGAACTCCACGCGCTTCGCGATCAGCGCGTCGACCGCCTTCTTCGTGTGCAGCGAGATCACCGTGGCGCCTTGCGCAGGGCGGGCGTCGCCGGCCGCGGCCTGCTTCACGCTGGCGAGGTCGTACGCGGCGCGGCGGCCCCAGTCGAACGCCGCGCGGTTCTTCTCGACCGACACCGCGTTCAGCTCGATCGCGCGTTCGAGCGACGCGAGCGTCAGCGGCAGCCAGCCTTTCTGCCACGCGTAGCCGAGCACGAACGGGTTCGTGTAGATTGCGTCGCCGAGCAGCGCGACCGCGAAGCGGTTCGCGTCGATGAAGTCGACCGCAACACCGGCCGCCGCGCGGATGTCGTTCTCGGCGGACAGGCCCGGGAACGCCCAGTTCGGGTTCTTGATGAACTCGGCGGTCGGCGTCTGCGCGCTGTTGACGACCACCCGTGTCGTGTCGTGGCGCATCCGCGACGTGCACTCGTCGCCGGCCGTGACGATCGCATCGCAACCGATCACGAGATCGGCTTCGCCCATCGCGATCCGCGTGGCGTGGATGTCGGTCGGCGCGTGCGAGATCTGCACGTGGCTCATCACGGCGCCGCCTTTCTGCGCGAGGCCGGTGACGTCGAGCACGGTCACGCCCTTGTTTTCCAGATGCGCGGCCATCCCGAGCAGCGCGCCGATCGTGACGACGCCCGTGCCGCCCACGCCGGTGACGAGCACGCCGTACGCGCGATCGATCGCCGGCAGCGTCGGTTCGGGAATCGGCGGCAATGCGCTGCCGTCGACCGACACCGCCTTCGGCTTCTTCAACTGGCCGCCCTCGACCGTGACGAAGCTCGGGCAGAACCCCTTCACGCACGAAAAGTCCTTATTGCAGCTCGACTGGTTGATCTGGCGCTTCGTGCCGAATTCGGTTTCCAGCGGCTCGACCGACAGGCAGTTCGACTGCACCGAGCAGTCGCCGCAGCCTTCGCACACCGCGTCGTTGATCACGACGCGCTTGGCCGGGTCCGGATACGTGCCGCGTTTGCGGCGGCGGCGCTTCTCGGTCGCGCAGGTCTGGTCGTAGATCAGGATCGTCGTGCCTTCGATCTCGCGCAGCTCGCGCTGCACGTCGTCGAGCTGGTCGCGGTGATGGATCGTCACGCCCGGCGCGAGCAGCGCGTTCTGGCTGTCGTACTTTTCCGGCTCGTCGGTGACGATCACGATCTTCTTCGCGCCTTCGGACGCGAGCTGGTGCGTGATCTGCGGCACCGTCAGCACGCCGTCGACCGGCTGGCCGCCCGTCATCGCGACCGCGTCGTTGTATAGGATCTTGTAGGTGATGTTCGCCTTCGACGAGATCGCCGCGCGCACGGCCAGCAGGCCCGAGTGGAAGTAGGTGCCGTCGCCGAGGTTCGCGAACACGTGCTTTTCGTCGGTGAACGGCGCCTGGCCGATCCACGGCACGCCTTCGCCGCCCATCTGGCTGAAGGTGCTCGTGCTGCGGTCCATCCATACGGTCATGTAGTGGCAGCCGATCCCGGCGATCGCACGCGAGCCTTCCGGCACGTTGGTCGATGTGTTGTGCGGGCAACCCGAACAGAACCACGGCTTGCGCTCGGTCTGCACGTGCGGCTTCGCGAGCGCCATTTCCTTCGCGTTGATCACCGCGAGCCGCGCGGCGATGCGCGCGCGCACGTCGGACGGCAATTCGAACTTCTCGAGCCGCGTCGCGATCGCCTTCGCGATGATCGCCGGCGACAGCTCGTAGTGCGCGGGCAGCAGCCAGTTGCCCATCGGCACCGACCATTCGCCGCCGGCGCCATCCTTCTCGTCGAACTTGCCGAACACGCGCGGGCGTTGCGCGTCGGGCCAGTTGTACAGCTCTTCCTTGATCGCGTATTCGAGGATCTGGCGCTTTTCCTCGACCACCAGGATTTCGTCGAGGCCGCGCGCGAACGCCTGCGCGCCCTGCGCTTCGAGCGGCCACACGCAGCCGACCTTGTAGAGCCGGATGCCGATCCGCGCGCAGGTTTCGTCGTCGAGGCCGAGGTCGGTCAGCGCCTGGCGCACGTCGAGGTACGCCTTGCCGCCGGTCATGATCCCGAAGCGCGCGTGCGGCGAATCGATCTCGATCCGGTCGAGCTTGTTCGCCCGCACGTAGGCGAGCGCCGCGTACCACTTGTAGTCAAGCAGCCGTGCTTCCTGCACGAGCGGCGGATCGGGCCAGCGGATGTTCAGCCCGCCTTCCGGCAGGATGAAATCGGTCGGCAGCACGATCTCGGTGCGATGCGGGTCGATATCGACCGACGCCGACGATTCGACGACGTCCGTCACGCACTTGAGCGCGACCCACAGGCCCGAGTAGCGGCTCATCGCCCAGCCGTGCAGGCCGAAGTCGAGATATTCCTGCACGTTCGACGGGAACAGCACCGGCAGCCCGCAGGCCTTGAAGATGTGTTCGGACTGGTGCGCGAGCGTCGACGATTTCGCCGCGTGGTCGTCGCCGGCGAGCACCAGCACGCCGCCGTGCTGCGACGAGCCGGCCGAATTCGCGTGCTTGAAGACGTCGCCGGTGCGGTCGACGCCCGGGCCCTTGCCGTACCACATGCCGAACACGCCGTCGTATTTTGCGCCGGGGTACAGGTTCACCTGCTGCGAGCCCCACACGGCGGTGGCGGCGAGATCTTCGTTGAGGCCGGGCTGGAACACGATCTGGTGGGCGGCCAGGTGCTGCTTGGCTTTCCAGAGCGACAGATCGAGGCCGCCGAGCGGCGAGCCGCGGTAGCCGGAGATGAAGCCGGCCGTATTGAGACCGGCGGCGCGGTCGCGTTCCTGCTGGAGCATCGGCAGGCGCACGAGGGCCTGGATGCCGCTCATGTACGCGCGGCCGCGCTCCAGTGTGTATTTGTCGTCAAGCGTGACGGACTTCAGCGCGGCTTCTAGCGACGCGCGTTGGTCTGCGTCTAGCGGGGCATTCATTAACTGTCTCCTCCACCCGGTCTGGGATCACCAAAACTTCGGTTGCGTCGGCATCTTTTGGACGCGTCTGCAGTGGCCGGCATGTTCGCCGGTTTTAAGGGATGGTAGCACTGGGGCAAACCCGCCGCCCATCGGTCGCAACGCGGAGAGACGGGCGGCCGCACATTGAGAAACAGGGCGAGATGATGCGTTACATCATGTAAAAGCATGTAAAGCCGCGTTGATCTTCGGGCAAATGCCGTTAATCTTGTCGGCCTGCCGGAGGTGCCCGGCCGCGTGGGTTCGTGCCGACGCAGTCGGGGAGGCGCCGGCAGTTTTACAGGAGGTGCAATGAACACACGTCATATCCAGAGTTTCCTGATCGTGTCCGCCGCGTTTTTCTCGATGACCGGCCCGGTGCACGCGCGAGGCGCGAGCGCACTGGCGGCAGCCGGCGCGCAGATGCAGCAGATCGTGCCGGCCCAGGACGCCGCGGCCCAGCCGTCGGCCGAACGTGCCGCCGAGTCGAAGGCGAGCGTGCGTTGATGCGATCGCGCGGCCCGCGGGCTGCGCCGGAATATGAAAAGGGCGGGAATCCTCGGATTCCCGCCCTTTTTCTTTGCGCTGCGCGGAGGGTGCGGCCGCCCGGGTTGCCCGGCGCCGCCGCCGCGCGGCGGAAAGCGTCAGGCCTTGTCCTGCACGACGCCGCGACGGATCTGGTCGAGCTCGATCGATTCGAACAGCGCCTTGAAGTTGCCTTCGCCGAAGCCCTGGTTGCCCTTGCGCTGGATGATCTCGAAGAAGATCGGGCCGATCTGGTTCTCGGTGAAGATCTGCAGCAGCAGGTCGTCGCGCGCGCCGTCGATCAGGATCTTGCGCTTCTTCAGCTCGTCCAGCGATTCGCCGTGGTTCGGCACGCGGCGATCGACCAGCTCGTAATACGTGTCGATCGTGTCGAGCAGCTTCACTTCCTTGCTGCGCAGCCCGTCGACCGCCTGGTAGATGTCGCTCGCGCCGAGCGCGATGTGCTGGATGCCTTCGCCGTGATACGCGTCCAGGTACTCCTGGATCTGGCCGGCCGTGTCCGAGCCTTCCTCGTTGATCGGGATGCGGATCTTGCCGCACGGCGACGTCATCGCCTTCGACTTCACGCCCGTCACCTTGCCTTCGATGTCGAAGTAGCGCACTTCGCGGAAGTTGAACAGGCGCTCGTAGAACTCGGCCCATTCCTGCATGCGGCCGCGATGCACGTTGTGCGTCAGGTGGTCGATGTAGGTGAGGCCGTGGCCGACCGGATTCGGGTTCGCGCCGGCAATCGGCTCGAAGTCGACGTCATAGATGCTGATGTCGCCGATCGCGCCCGGCTGCGCGCCGTTCTTGCCGCGCCAGCGGTCGACGAAATAGATCAGCGAATCGCCGATGCCCTTGATCGCCGGGATGTTCAGCTCCATCGGGCCCGTCTTGTTGTCGAAGCCCCATGCGCCGAGTTCGAGCGCACGCTGGTACGCCTTTGCCGCGTCCTGCACGCGGAACGCGATCGCGCAGATCGACGGGCCGTGCAGCCGCGCGAAGCGTTGCGCGAACGAATCGGGTTCGGCGTTGATGATGAAGTTGATGTCGCCCTGGCGGTACACCGTCACGTCCTTGTGGCGGTGGCGCGCGATCGCGGTGAAACCCATCCGTTCGAACAGTTGTCCGAGTGCTTTCGGGTCCGGTGCCGTGTATTCGATGAATTCGAAGCCGTCGGTGCCGACGGGGTTGTCCCAGGTGGGGATCTGCATGTCGTGTCTCCTGTGCGGGGCGATCGGCCGGGGCGGCGTGCGCGTGCCCGGCGGGGTTCGATGTCGACGGCCGTGCCCGCCATGAGCGTGCGCGACGAGTCGAGACATGCGACAGAGTGTAGCGGCCGGCCGCGAGCGGAAACTTGCGAACTTAATCGCCCGCGCCTACGATGGCGCAATTTCCAGTCTCAAAATAATCAGTGGAGGGCAGAAGATGGCGCAAGCCGAATTGGATGCCATCGATCGGCGAATTCTCGCGATTCTTCAGGAGAACGGGCGCCTGTCGAACCAGGAGATCGCCGAGCGCGTGAACCTGTCGCCGAGCCCGTGCCTGCGGCGAATCCGGCGGCTCGAGGAAATGGGCGTGATCACCGGCTACGTCGCGCTGCTGAATCCGCAGAAGCTCGGGCTCGACCTGCTCGCGTACGTGAGCGTGCGGCTCGAAAAGCGCGGCGGCCTCGCGCCGATGCGGGCCGACGAGACGTCGGCGCGCGCGGGCGCGACCCACGCGGAGCTGTTTCGCGCGGCCGTGCAGACCTGGCCGGAAGTGGTCGCGTGCCATGCGATGACGGGCGACATGGATTACCTGTTGCGCGTGCAGGTCGAGGACATGGCGCATTTCTCCCGCTTCGTGCAGGAGCATCTGCTGCATCACCCGTCGGTGATCGACGTGAAAACGAGCTTCTCGCTGGACTGCTTCAAGGAAACGACGGCGTTGCCGATTCGTTCGGTGCGCTAGCTGGCGCGGCGGGGAAGGGAGGAGGGGGCGCCGGGCGCGCCGCAGGCGCAACCCGGCTGGCCGAGGCTACCGACGTCAGGCCGTCAGCGCGGTGGGCATCAGCGATTCGATGAACTTCGACGTGCGGCGCGCCTGGCGCTTCATCGCATAGTCGAACACCGCGGCCTGCTCCTGCAGCATTTCGGCGATGATCGTCGAGTGGTCGGCCGGCGGCAGCGACAGGTACGCATCGGCTTCGCCATACGCGTACTCGATCCGCATCCCGGACTTCTTCGCGATGTGCATCATCGTCGCGTTACGCGACAGGCAATGCATGTACAGCATCGTCACGTGCGTGTTGCGGCTGCGGATCGCCGCGCGCTCGAACAGCTTCGAGCCGACGCCGCGGCCGCGCGCGCTTTCGAGCACCGACACGCCGAATTCGGCCGTGCGCTTGTCGCCCTCGGCCGGCAGATAGGCCAGATGGCCGACGCCGATCAGTTCGAGGTCGTGGTCGAACACGCCGAACACGGTATCGCGACCGAAATCGATCGTGCGGACATAGTTCTCGATCACGTGGTCGGGCACCATCTGGCCGAAGCGCAGCAGGCGGTCCTCTTCGTCGAGCGAGAGAAAGTGGGTGAGCATCTGCTCACGGTCTTTGGAAGCCAGTTCCCTGACGAGAACCGGCGCAGTACCGACCTTGCCGACAGCATCGGCACGGCCGTTGAATTGCGTGTTCATCGTGGGTTCCTCAGTGTGGGCGCACAAACGGGTTGTGCAATGCAACAGCATTTTACCCGAGCGGGGTTGGGGAAAACCCGTATTTGACGTTGTTTGTGCTGAGGGGGAATTCTAAATCCGCTTAGTTCATTCTATATCTATTTGATTTTAAACGGATTTAAAATTCATCATATGAAATGCGCGGCGGGCGGTCGCACTGTGCCCGGCGCGCAACGCATGCTGCTGCGCGGCAATCAGGCCGCCGTCGACAGCCCGCGCTCGATCAGGTCGATCACCTGTTCGGCGAAGTCGCGGTAGCCGAGGCGCCCGCCCGGCTTCAGCCACGTGAAGGTCCAGTTGATCATCCCGAACACCATCATCGTGACGGAGGTCTGGTTTTCCTTCGAGATGCGGTCGGGGTAGGCGCGCGCGAGCTGCCGCGTGAACGCCGCGACGATGTCGCGCTGGCGATCGAGCACGATTTCGCGCTGCGCGTCCTCCAGATATTTTACGTCGTTGAGCAGCGCGACGTGGCGGCTGTGCGACGTCTCGTACTCGGCGAGGAACGCGCGCACGAGTTCGGCGAACGCGTCGCGCTCGCTGAGGCCGCGCCGCTGGCTCGCGCCCTCGACCTCGGCGATGATCAGCATCAGCCGTTTCGTGTAGCGGTCGAGCAGGTCGAACAGGATCGCTTCCTTGCTCTCGTAATAGTGATAGAGCCGCGCCTTCGACGTGCCGCTCGCGGTCGCGAGATCGGACATCGACGTGCTCGGGTAACTCGTCTGCGCGAATTTCTCGGCGGCCAGATCGAGGATCTGCTCGCGCTGGGATTCGTGGTCGGGCGCTCGGGTTCGGGCCATGGTCGAATGCGGAAGATTAGCGGTGCGCGGCGGCGCGGGCCGCACGCACCTGCGTGGAAGAGAGGGCGTCGGGCGCGTCGTCCTGCAGCTCGAGCCGGCCGGCTGCCGCGAGTTCGCGGCAGCGCCACCACGCGATCGCGTCGCTGACGAACAGGCCGCCGCGGTCGGCGGCGGCCATGATGCTGCCGACGAGGCGCCGCGCGGGCTGCCAGTCGACTGCCGCGCGCGCGACGATCAGCGCGTCGAGATCGGCGTAGTGGCCGCTCTTGATCGTGTTGCTGACCCAATAACGCAGTTCGGCGTTCAGATGTTTCGCCTCCTGCCATTCGAGCGCGAGGCGGCCGATGCGCAGGACCGAGACCGGCGCGGCCGCCGGCCGCTTGCGCGCCAGTTCCGCAGGCGAGAACATCCCGGTCGAGCACGCCTGGTCGGTGCGCGACAGCGCTGCGCGCGGCGCGGCGTCGAGGTCGGCGGCCGACAGCCGTACCTCGTTCAGGCGTTGCGGCACGTTGCGCAGGTGATAGGCGACGCGGCGCAGCAGCAGCTTGTCGCCGACGCTCGGCGCGTGCCACACGACGACCTGGCCGGCATCCGTCGCGAGCTGGTCGAGGCGTGCGAATTCGGCCTCGATTTCCGCGTTCCAGTCGGGAATCTGGTCGCCGAGCACGTGCTGCCAGAAGGCGGCGCGCGTGTCGGGCGTCTCGTCGACGCCCTTCAGCGGCCCGACGCCGAGATCGTCGAGCAACCCGACGACGCGCTCGTCGCGTCCGGCTTGCGCAAGGGCCTCGCGCAGCGACGCGGCGGCGGTGCCGCCCTGAATCACATGAATGGTACTCATCGGCCTGTCGTCAACAAAAGAAAACCGCCGGCCGGGCGGACGTTGCGATGTCCAGCCGGCCGGCGGCCCCTAGTGTAAGCGAGATGTGTGACGACGAGAAACCGGTGCGTCGCGACGGTCCGACGCCGCTCAACGTTCGTCGAAGCTCACGACGACCTTGTCGCTGATCGGGTGGCACTGGCACGTCAGCACGAAACCGTCCTTCACTTCATGCTCCTCGAGCGTGTAGTTCTTCTCCATCCGCACCTCGCCTTCGACCACCTTCGCGCGGCACGTGCAGCACACGCCGCCCTTGCACGCATACGGCAGCGCGAGGCCCGCGCGCAGGCCCACGTCGAGCAGGCTCACGCCTTCGTACGGCAGACGCAGCTTGCGCTTCTTGCCGTCGAGCACGATTTCGAGGTCGGCGGCGGGCGTCTGATCGGTGATCTCGACGACCGGTGCGCCGGCCTGCGGCAGCGGTGTGCCGAAACGCTCGACGTGCACCTTCGCCGGCGGCACGCCGGCCGCTTTCAGCGCGGCTTCGGCGGCGTCCATCATCGGCGCCGGGCCGCAGATGAACGCCTCGTCGATCGCGTCGGCCGGCGTCAGGGTCGCGAGGAATTCCGCGCATTTCGCTTGATCGAGCACGCCGTTGAACAGCTCGACGTCCTGCAGATCGTCCGACAGCACGTGATAGAGGACGAAGCGGTTCATGTAGCGGTTCTTCAGGTCCTCGAGCTCCTCCGCGAACATGATCGCGTCGACGCTGCGGTTGCCGTAGATCAGCGTGAACGTGCTGCGCGGCTCGAGCTCGAGCGTCGTCTTCACGATCGCGAGCACCGGCGTGATCCCCGAACCGCCGGAAAACGCGACGTACTGCTTGCCGTGGTCGGCGTTCAGGTGCGTGAAGAAGCGGCCGTCCGGCGTCATCACGTCGATCGTGTGGCCGGGCTTCAGCGTGTCGAACGCGAAGTTCGAGAAGCGGCCGCCGCGCACGCGCTTGATGCCGATACGCAGTTCGCCGTCGCGGTCATAGTCCGTCGTGCCGACGCAGATCGAATACGAGCGGCGCGTCTCCTCGCCGTCGATGTGGGTCTTCAGCGTGACGAACTGGCCCTGCGTGAAACGGTACGCGTCGCGCAGCTCGGGCGGCACGTCGAACGAGACGGTCACGGCGTCGGCGGTCTCGGGCCGCACGTCG
>NZ_BCPP01000108.1:0-11679 GCF_016586125.1 Burkholderia sp. E168m23 | reverse complement strand
TGCCGCCCGTGAGCGGCTCGCGGCCGACGGCGAACGATTGGCCGCGCTGCTGCGTGCGCACGGCTTCGCGGTTCGCGCGACGCCGCTCTTCAGCTGGAGCGACGACCCGCGCGCCGCGGCGCTGCATGCCGCGCTCGCGGCACGCGGAATCTGGACGCGGCACTTCCCGGCGCCGTCGAGCGTACGCATCGGCCTGCCGGCGAGCGAAGCCGAATGGCAGCGCCTCGGCGACGCGCTCGCGCATTGCGTGCCGCTGCTGAAGGCATCCGCATGAGCGCCCCCATGTTCCGCCGGCTCGCGCCGGCCGCGCTGCTGGCCGCGCTCGCTCACGCACCGCTCGTCCACGCCGACGTCACGACCCGCGACGACGCCGGCAACACGGTCACGTTACCCGCGCCTGCCCAGCGCGTAATCAGCCTCGCGCCGCACGCGACCGAGCTCGTCTATGCGGCCGGCGGCGGCGCGAAGCTCGTCGGCACCGTCACGTACAGCGACTATCCGGCCGCCGCGCAAGCGGTGCCACGCGTCGGCGACAACAAGGCGCTCGATCTCGAACGCATCGCCGCGCTGAAGCCCGACCTGATCGTCGTGTGGCGGCACGGCAACGCCGAGCGGCAGACCGACGCGCTGCGCGCGCTGCACATTCCGCTGTTCTTCAGCGAACCGAAGCATCTCGACGACGTGTCGTCGTCGTTGCGCCGGCTCGGCACGCTGCTCGGCACGCAACCGACTGCCGATGCCGCCGCGGCCGCCTTTACCCGAGACATCGCGACACTGCGCGCACGCTACGCGGCACGCCCGCCCGTCACGATGTTCTTCCAGGTGTGGGACCGCCCGCTGACGACGCTCAACGGCACGCATCTGATCAACGAAGTGTTCGAACTCTGCGGCGGCCGCAACGTATTCGCGTCGCTCAAGCCGCTCGCGCCGACCGTGACCGACGAGGCCGTGCTCGCGGCGAATCCGGAAGCGATCGTGACGACGAGTGCCGGCGCGACCCGTTCGAACGAACCGCTGCCGAGCCTCGCGCGCTGGCGTGCGTGGCCCGCGCTGACGGCCGTGGCGCGCAACAACCTGTTCGCGATCGACGGCGATCTGCTGACGCGGCCATCGCCGCGGATCGCGCAGGGTGCGGCCGCGCTGTGCGAGGATCTGGATGCCGCGCGTGCGCGGCGGCCGGTGCGCTGATTTCCCGCGCAGCGGCTCGCGCGTTCATCGCGCATCGGTGCCGGATGCGTCCGGCGGCCGAGCGCAGATCGATCCGTGTGCCGCGTCGTTCGCTTGCAGACGCAAGTGCACCTATGCGTCCCAGTGCACGACTTCCCATGTGCGCGTGTCGTCGTCCGTGCGCAGCCACACGACCCCGCCGGTCGGCACCGGCCGCGACAGCAGCGTATCGAGCGGCACGCGCAACACATGCGACGCGAATGCGCGGATCACGCCCGCATGCGTGACGACCCATTGCGGCCCGTCGAATGCCGCAAGCGCATCGGCCCGCCGCGCAACCCGCGCGACGAATCGCGCGACGCTTTCTCCGCCGTGCGCGCACGCATGCATCAGGTCGGCCGCCCATGCATCGAGCGCCGCGCGGTCGATATCGTCCCAGCGCTGCATTTCCCACGCACCGAAATCCATTTCCTGCCAGTCGGCATCGCGCCGCAACGGCACGTCGAAAGCCCGCGCGAGCCGTTCGGCAATCGATGCGCAGCGCGTCAGCGGGCTCGTCCAGACCTGCTCGGGTAACGGCGCACCGAGTTCCGCCAGATGCGCACGCACGGCCTGCGCACCGCCATCGGTCGAATCGGCGAGCGGCACGTCGCTGCGCCCGTAGCAGACGCCCGGCTCGATGCCGACGGCCGGATGGCGGATCAGGACGATGTCCATCCGAGCACCACGAGATAGATCGTCAGTTCGCCCAGTTGCTGCGTGAAGCCGAGACAGTCGCCCGTATAACCGCCGATCCGCTTCACGAAATAGCGGGCCAGCCACGCGCGCACGAGCATGAGCGCCACGCACGCGGCAACGCCCATGCGCCAGTCCGGCCAGAACAGCCACGGCAATCCGAACCCCGCCGCGACGCACGCCGCGCGTGCGCCCATCCGCTGCGCAACCGGCTTCGCCTTGCCTTCGGGCCGCACGTAGTCGAGCGACATCAGCAGGCTCACGGCCATCGCGCGGCTCGCCGCATGCGCGGCGATCATCGTCCATGCGGCGCGCAGCGGCAGCATCGCCGCCAGCGCCTGCCATTTCAGGCCGAGCGCGATCACGAGCGCGACCGCGCCGAACGTGCCGATCCGCGAATCGTGCATGATGCGCAGCACGTCGTCGCGCGTGTAACCGCCGCCGAACGCATCGCAGCTGTCGGCGAGGCCGTCTTCGTGGAAAGCGCCGGTCGCGAGCAGCGTCGCGGCCATCGACAGCCCGACCGCGATCGACGCGGGCAGCACGCGCAGTGCGACGAGATAGACGAGCGCGCCCCATGCGCCGACGCAGGCGCCGACGAGCGGGAAATAGCGCGCGGCCTGGTCGAGATCGCCGGCCGCGTAGCCGATCGAGCGCGGCACGGGCACGCGCGTGAAATAGCCGAGCGCGACGAAGAAGTAGCGCAGTTCGGCCCACATGCCGCGCGCGCGCTCAGGCGTCACGATTGTCGACGCCGGCGGACTCGAAGCTCGCCATCTCGCTGAGGAACGCGGCCGCCGCGCGCACCAGCGGCAGCGCGAGCGCTGCGCCCGTGCCTTCGCCGAGCCGCAGGTCGAGCGCGAGCAGCGGTTTCGCGCCGAAATGCTCGAGCATGCGCCGGTGCCCGGCCTCGTGCGACGTATGCGAGAACACGCAGTAGTCGCGCACGCCGGGCGCGATGCGCTCGGCGACGAGCAGCGCGGCGGTCGCGATGAAGCCGTCGACGAGGATCGTCATCCGCTCGCTCGCGGCCGCGAGGTACGCGCCCGTCATCATCGCGATCTCGAAGCCGCCGAACGTCGCGAGCACGTCGAGCGGCGCGATCGCATGCGAGTGCTTGACGAGCGCGCGGCCGAGCACCGCGCGCTTGTGCGCGAGACCCTGGTCGTCGAGGCCCGTGCCGCGGCCGACGCAGGCGTCGATCGGCACGTCGAGCAGGCGGCTCATCAGGCACGCGGCCGACGACGTGTTCGCGATCCCCATCTCGCCGAAACCGATCACGTTCGTGCCGAGCGACGCGTGCAGGCGTACCCGCGCCGCGCCGGCGGCCAGCGCCGTCATCGCTTCTTCACGGGTCATCGCCGGCTCCGTCGCGAAGTTGCGCGTGCCGCGCGCGACCGGCAGCGACACCAGCCGGTCCGATACCGGCAGCGGCGATACGACGCCCGCATCGACGATCTCGAGCGTGCTCTGTGCGACACCCGAGAACGCATTGATCGCCGCACCGCCGGCCAGGAAGTTCGCGACCATCTGCGCAGTCACCGCCTGCGGATAAGGACTGACGCCTTCGGCCGCGATTCCGTGATCGCCCGCGAACACGATCGTCACCGGACGCTGCACGACCGGCCGCTCGCTTAGCTGGATCAGGCCGATCTGCAGCGCGAGCGCCTCGAGCTGGCCGAGACTGCCGGGCGGCTTGGTCTTGTGGTCGATCACATGTTGGAGGCGCTTGCGCAGCGCGTCGTCGAGCGGCGCGATCGCGGGCGGGAATGGGGTGGGAGTCGTCATCGAGGAGCCGGGTCGTGGGCGCGGCATGCGCCGCGCATCGGAAAAATCGGAACAGGAAAGGTCATTGTCGCGCAGGCCACGCCGGCAGCAGCGCATCGCGGCCGTTCTCGCGGATCAGCACGAGCGGATAGCCGAACGCGTCGCTCGCGCGCTCGGGCGTCAACACGTCGTGCACGAGGCCGGCCGACGCATGGCCACGGCCGTCGAGCAATAGCGCATGCGTCGCGAAGCGCCGCGCGAGATTCAGGTCGTGACACGAAAACAATATCGTGCGCGGGGCTGCCGCGAGCCAGGCGGCCAGCGCAGTGAGGCAATCGATCTGGTGATGCAGGTCGAGATGCGCGAGCGGTTCGTCGAGCAGCATCAGCGGCGCATCCTGACACAGCGTCGCGGCCAGCGCGACCCGCTGCCGCTCGCCGCCCGACAGCGACATCACGTCGCGCGACGCGAGCGGGCTCAGGTCGAACGTCGCGAGTGCAGCGCGCGCGGCCGTGCGGTCGTCGTCGCGCTCCCAGCCCCAGCCGCCGAGATACGGAAAGCGGTTGAGCAGCACCGTGTCGAACACGGTCGCGCTGAACGCATCGTGCAATTGCTGCGGCATCAGCGCGCGGCGCCGCGCGAGTGGCTCGGGGCGCCACGCGGCAAGCGGCCGGCCGTCGATCTCGACGTGTCCGCCGGCCGGCGGCTGCAATCCCGCGAGCGTGGCGAGCAGCGTCGTCTTGCCCGCACCGTTCGGCCCGGCGACGCACCAGATCTCGCCGGGGCGGAACGCCTGCGTGAAGCGGTCGAGCAACGTGCGCGCGCCGGCCTTCAGCGTCAGGTCGACGGCCCTGTAGTGCAGGTCGCCGGCGGCGGCGTTCAGTGCCGCGGTGCCCGTCATCGCATCGGCCTCCTCAGCAACATCCACAGGAACACCGGCACGCCGATCAACGCGGTCATCACGCCGACCGGCAATTGCGCGGGCGCGATCGCGGTACGCGCGAGCAGGTCGGCCGCCATCACGCCGCCCCCGCCCGCGAGCATCGCGGCCGGCAGCAGCATCCGCTGGTCGTTGCCGAATGCGAGCCGCAACGCATGCGGCACGACGAGGCCGACGAAGCCGATCGTCCCGGCCGTCGTCACGGCAGCCGCGGCGGCCAGCGACGCGACGAGATAGATCCGCACGCGCAGGCGCGCGACCGGCACGCCGAGCGCCTGCGCGGTCGCGTCGCCGCGCAGCAGCACGTTCAGTTGCGGCGCGACCGGCAGCGCGACGCCTGCGCTCAGCAGCAGCGCGCCCCACGCGAACCATGGCGCCGTCGCGCCGTTCAGGTCGCCCGTCAGCCAGAAGATGACGCCGCGCAGCCGCGCGTCGGGCGCGAGCGACAGCAACAGCGTGACGAGCGCGCCCCACCCCGCCGCGATCACGACGCCGGTGAGCAGCAGCCGCGGCGACGCGTCGCGCGAGTCGCCCCGCCACAGCTCGCGCCGCGCGAGACCGAGCACCAGCGCGACCGATACGAGCGAACCGGCGAACGCGGATGCGTCGACGAGCCACCATGCGCCGCCCGCGATCATCGCGACGAGCGCGAAGCCGGCCGCGCCGCCGGACACACCCAGCACGTACGGCTCGGCGAGCGGATTGCGCAGCAGCACCTGCAACAACGCGCCGGCCAGCGCGAGCAGCGCGCCGCACGCGAAACCCGCGAGCGCGCGCGGCAGGCGCAGCGTCCGGACGATGTCGGCAAACAGGGTGTCGCCGCCGTGCGGCACGAGGGATGCGAGCGCCTGCCACGGCGACATCGGCACGCTGCCGATCGACAGCGACGCGACGAACAGCAGCGCGACCAACGCGGCCAGCGCGGCCCAGATGACGGTGGCGCGTGCGGCGCTCATGCCGCGCACGGCCGCGCGCACGACGCGCGGCGCATCCGCTTGCGGCAGCCGGCCGGGCGCGACAGGGGCGCGTGGCGGACGATTGGGGTCGGCATCGAAGAACGTTCCGTGAAACATTGCGCGCCCTGCTTCCCCGCAGGTCGCGCGTCATGAAGCCCGTGCGGGCTCCCCGTCTCGGCCGGTATCCGGGCTGGCGGCGGTCCGGCTCGCCTTCCCGCGCGATGACGCGCAGTGGCCCGCGCCCGCCTGCGACCTGCACGCGAAACGCGCCCGAGCCGGCCTGCGTCACACGACGCGGCCGCTTACCGTTGCGGGGGCAGCGCAGGTTGGCACGCTCGTGGAGCCCGCACCCTGCTTCCCGTTTAACCGCGCGTCCTGCGCGCGAGCACCGAGGCGGCGCCAGTTTAGGAGGCGGTCGCGCGAGCGTCAAGGAAGCGTCCGGCGCGGCGCGGGACACGCCTATTCGCGGCAAGAAGCCGGGGTGTTACGACTGGAAACGTTACAGATGTCGGATTGCGCGTTATTCCGCGCTAAAATGCTGGGTCTTTAGAGGACGCAGCAAATGCTCAACGAACTCGAAACCCTATCTCAAAATATTGGCCGTCTGATTTCGCTGAACAAGCGCTATCACTCGGAACGGCTCGCGCTCGAGGAGCAGGTCGCGCAATTGCGCGCGGAAGCGGACACGGTCCGCGCGGAACTCGCGCAGCTGCGCGACGAACGCAATGCGCTCGCGGCCGAGCGCGACACGCTGTCGGCGAAGATCGACGACGCCCAGGTGAAACTGAACGCGATTCTCGAAAAGCTGCCGCGCTCGAAGAGCGCGGAGCAAGCCGACAACCAGCTCGACCTGCTCGATGCGCAGGCGCGCACGGATGGCGATGACGCGGCCAGCCACGGAGAACATGCATGAGCACCAAGCAGATCGAAGTCTCGATTCTCGGTCAGCCCTATCGGCTCGCCTGTTCGGCCGAGACCGAAGCGGCGCTGCTCGAAGCGGTCGCACGCGTCGACGCCGAAATGTCGAAAATCCGCTCGAACAGCTCGGTGCGCGGCACCGATCGCATCGCGGTGATGGCGGCGCTGTCCCTCGCATCGGAATTGCTGCGACTGCAAACGAGCGTGCGGCACGGTGAAGCATTTCCGGCCGAGGAAATCCGTCGTACAATGCACCAGATGAACGAACAGCTCGGCGCGGTACTCGCACAGCACGAGACGCAGTAACGTTTCAAACGATACGTCGATTCCGCTTGATCTCGACGATCAACGGTGGTCAAATTGGCGCATCGAAACACAGTTCAGTCAGCTTCCCTGCCTGGTTCGCCAAGGTCATATATTCCTTGAACCAATGCCATGTGCACGGTTGCGGAAATTTGTAGCACGGGCGCGCGCGTCACTCTGTCTGATGT
This sequence comes from Burkholderia sp. E168m23, assembly GCF_016586125.1. Taxonomy (NCBI): domain Bacteria; kingdom Pseudomonadati; phylum Pseudomonadota; class Betaproteobacteria; order Burkholderiales; family Burkholderiaceae; genus Burkholderia; species Burkholderia sp. E168m23. Next base: position 4,705 of record NZ_BCPP01000108.1, on the reverse strand, counting down.
ACCCGAAGTGCTGCTAACTGCGACCAATTCTGAACCTCAGGTTCAGGATGCCGGCCTAGCGGCCAAGGCGGGGGCCTATCCAACGGCATCGGGCAACGCCCGGTGCCGTTTTCTTTTGTAGCAGCCTCTTTCTGCGTCGATCACGACCATGCAATACTGGCTGATGAAGTCCGAACCGGACGAAGCGAGCATCGACGATCTCGCCAACGCACCGCAGCGCTCGCTGCCGTGGACCGGCGTGCGCAACTATCAGGCGCGCAATTTCATGCGCGACACGATGAAGATCGGCGACGGCGTGCTGTTCTATCACTCCAGTTGCCCCGAGCCGGGCATCGCGGGCCTCGCCGAAGTATCGTCGACGCCCTACCCCGATCCCACGCAGTTCGATCCGAAAAGCCCCTATTACGACCCGAAATCGACGCAGGAAGCGCCACGCTGGCTGCTCGTCGACGTGCGCTTCGTGAAGAAGTCGCCGCTCGTGCCGCTCGCCGCGCTGCGCGAACACGACGAGCTCGCCGACATGCGCGTGCTCGCGCGCGGCAACCGGCTGTCGATCACGCCCGTCACGCGGGCGGAATGGCGATTCATCACCGAAAAGTTGATGAAGTAGGCGCGCGCCAAACGTCAAATCCGGTCAGTACGCGTTGCCGTAACGGAACTCGCGAAGCATTCGCGCAGCCTAAGCAACCGCTGTCGGCCAATCGGGCCGGCTGTCGTTTTTTCGTCGCGCGGTACGCCCGCGTCGCGCACGCGTGATCCGCGTGCGCGCCCTCGCACAAGGAGTCCAACAATGACCAAGAAATCCGCACTCGCGCTGTCGCTCGCCCTCGCCGCCGCCGTTCCCGTCGCGCTGACGCTCGCGTCGCCCGCCGCGCACGCGCAGGCGGCGAATCCGCACTTTCCGGAGCCGGCGGGCGTGCTGTCGCTTTCGTCGCAGGCCAGTGCCGACGTGCCGCAGGACATCATCCACATCACGCTGTTCTACGAGCAGCAGGCCAAGGACCCGGGCAGCCTCACCGCGCAGTTGAACCAGCGCGCGGATGCGGCGCTGTCGCAGGCGAAGGGCGTGTCGGGCGTCACCGCGCACACGGGCGCGTTCTCCGTGTATCCGAGCACCGATCGCGACGGCAAGATCTCCGCATGGCGCGGCCGCACCGAGGTCGCGCTCGAATCGCGCGATTTCGCCGCGGCGTCGAAGCTGGCGGGCCAGTTGTCGAACCTGATGCAGGTCGCGAACGTCGAATTCTCGCTGTCGCCGGAAGCACAGCGCACGGCCGAGCAGAAGCTCACGACCGAAGCGATCAAGTCGTTCCGCGCCCGCGCGGACGAAGCCGCGAAGGCGTTCGGCTACAGCAGCTACACGATCCGCGACGTGAACGTCGGCAGCGGCCGCAACGTGCAGCCGTACCCGCGCATGATGGCGATGGCCGCGGCGCCGATGGACAGCGCGAAGATGAGCGCGCCGATCGCGGTCGAAGGCGGCAAGGCCACCGTGTCGGTCACCGTCAACGGCTCGGTGCAGATGAAGTAACGCACATCGCGCAGTCGTCGGAAACGAAAAACGCCGGCCCGAGGGCCGGCGTTTTCATGTGCATCGGGGTGACCGATGCGCGTGCCAGGCGCACGTGCATCGCTACTGCGTCATGCGGCCACCTCATGCAGCCACTTCATGTAGTCACTTCAAGCAGCCGCATTCGCCGCGCGACGCCGATACGCCCAGACCATCATCGCGATACCGGCGAGGATCATCGGCAACGACAGCCACTGCCCCATCGACAGGCCGAGTGCGAGCAGGCCGAGGAAGTCGTCGGGCTCGCGCGCGAACTCGACCGTGAAACGTGCGAGGCCATAACCGATCAGGAACAGCGCGGATATCGCGCCCATCGGCCGCGGCTTGCGCGCGAACAGGAACAGCACGAAGAACAGCGCGATACCTTCGAGCGCGATTTCATAGAGCTGCGAAGGATGGCGCGGCAGCATCTGGTATTGCATGAACACGTCGGCGAGATGCCACTTCTCGACGAGTTCCGGATGTTTCGGCAGCCACGCCGCATCGTCGCGCATCGCGCCCGGGAACAGCATCGCCCACGGCGCCGTCGGATCGGTCACGCGGCCCCACAGTTCGCCGTTGATGAAGTTGCCGAGCCGCCCGGCCGCGAGCCCCAACGGCACCATCGGCGCGACGAAATCGGTGACCTGCAGCCAGTGGCGCTTGCGCTGCCACGCGAACAGCATCATCGCGAGCGTCACGCCGAGGAAGCCGCCGTGAAACGACATGCCGCCTTCCCACACCTTGAACACGTCGAGCGGATGCGAGAAATAGAAATCGGCCTTGTAGAACAGCACGTAGCCGAGCCGGCCGCCGAGCACGGTGCCGAGCACGCCGTAGAACATCATGTCGTCGATGTCCTTCGCGGTCCAGCCCTGCGCCGCGACGTACGGCAGCTTCAGGCGGATCCGGCCGACGACGATTGCCGCGATGAAGCCGACGAGATACATGAGGCCATACCAGCGCACGGCCAGCGGCCCGAGATGGATCGCAACGGGGTCGAAATTCGGGTGAATGATCATGGGTTAGCGAAGAAGTTTTCGAATACGGTACGGCCGTCGCACATGTGCGGCACCGCGCGTTGGACGGGGCGCGCACGCCATCGTTCACGTCACGCGGCAAGACCTTGCGCGCGCACGACGTCGATGAAGCCGGCGAGCACGGGGCTCACGTCGCCGGTGCGCCACACGAGGCCCGTCTCGACGACCGGCGCAGGGCCGGCGAGCGGCCGGTAGACCACGCCGGTGCGCCGCAGGTTACGCAGCGATTGCGGCACCAGTGCGACGCCCATGCCGGCCGACACGAGGCTGACGATCGTCTGCATCTGGATCGCCTCCTGGCCGATGTGGGGGGTTTCCCCCGCCGCGCCGTAGCAGCCCGTAATGATGTCATAAAAGCCGGGCGCCAAACGACGCGGGAAGATCACGAGCGGCAACGCGGCAACCTCGGCGAGCTGCACGGGCGCGTCCTCCGGCGCATCGGATGCCCCGGCCGGCATCGCGACCACCAGCGGTTCGCGCACCACCGGCAGGTACGACAGCCCGGCCGCGTGTCGCGGCGGCACGGGTGGAATCACGAGCCCGGCATCGATGCGCCCGGCGACGAGTTCGTCGATCTGCACGTCGCTCGTCGCTTCCGCAAGTTGCAGCCGCACCTGCGGATAGCGCGCGCCGAACGCACGCAGCAACGACGGCAAGAGCCCGTAGTCGGCGGTCGACACGAACGCGAGCGACAGCGAGCCGGCCTCGCCGCGTGCGAGCCGCCGCGCGAGCGGCGGCAGCGCGTCGGCCGACGCCAGCAGCCGGCGCACGTCCGGCAGCAGCGCCGCGCCGACCGCCGTCAGCGCCACCGAGCGCTTGGTGCGCACGAACAGCGCGACCCCCAGCGCGTCCTCCAGCGCGCGAATCGCCTGCGACAGCGGCGGCTGCGTCATCGACAGGCGCTCGGCCGCGCGGCCGAAATGGCGCTCGTCGGCGACGGTGACGAAATAGCGCCACTGGCGCAGGTCGGGGGTGGGATCGGCCATGCTCGACTCATTCGTAAAACGACTTAATAAGCGACAAATAATATATTGGACATCCGATAACTGAAACTCCATGCTTGGTTGATCCACCCGGCGCACCGGTCGCGCCGGCGTCGCCAAAACAACGATGGAGCTCCCCATGTCGTACAACCGCCGCTCTAAAAACATCACGCAAGGCGTGGCCCGTTCGCCAAACCGGTCGATGTATTACGCCCTCGGCTACCAGAAGGACGATTTCGACAAGCCGATGGTCGGCGTCGCGAACGGCCACTCGACGATCACGCCGTGCAATTCCGGCCTGCAGCGCCTGTCGGACGCGGCCGTGGATGCCGTGAAGGCGGCCGGCGCGAACCCGCAGATCTTCGGCACGCCGACGATTTCGGACGGCATGTCGATGGGCACCGAAGGGATGAAGTACTCGCTCGTGTCGCGCGAAGTGATCGCCGACTGCATCGAGACCTGCGTGCAGGGCCAGTGGATGGACGGCGTGGTGGTGGTCGGCGGCTGCGACAAGAACATGCCCGGCGGCATGATCGCGCTCGCACGCCTGAACGTGCCGGGCATCTACGTGTACGGCGGCACGATCCGCCCGGGCAACTGGAAGGGCCGCGACCTGACGATCGTGTCGTCGTTCGAGGCCGTCGGCGAATTCACCGCGGGCCGGATGTCGCAGGAAGACTTCGAAGGCGTCGAGAAGAATGCGTGCCCGACGTCGGGTTCGTGCGGCGGCATGTACACCGCGAACACGATGAGTTCGTCGTTCGAGGCGCTCGGGATGTCGCTGCTGTATTCGTCGACGATGGCGAACCCCGACCAGGAAAAAGTCGATTCGGCCGCCGAATCGGCACGCGTGCTGGTCGAGGCGGTGAAGCGCGACCTGAAGCCGCGCGACATCATCACGAAGGAATCCATCGAGAACGCGGTGTCGGTGATCATGGCCACCGGCGGCTCGACCAATGCGGTGCTGCACTATCTCGCGATCGCGCACGCGGCCGAAGTCGACTGGACGATCGACGACTTCGAGCGCATTCGCAAGCGCGTGCCGGTGATCTGCGACCTGAAGCCGTCGGGACAATACGTCGCGACCGACCTACACCGGGCCGGCGGGATTCCGCAGGTGCTGAAGATCCTGC
>NZ_BCPP01000107.1:0-11680 GCF_016586125.1 Burkholderia sp. E168m23 | reverse complement strand
CCTTCGCCTTTGCTGCTGCCTTGTCGGCCGCGCTGGCGCTGCCCGGCGCGGCGATGAAGATGTGGCTCACGCGCACCTGCGCTTCGGTACGGAAGTGCGTCGGGTTGTCGTCGTAAAACTTCTTGATGTCCGCTTCGGTCGGCTGCGCGCTCGCGGCCGCGGCGGCCGGCGAATAGACGAGGTACTGGATCGTCGCGGTTTCCGGCGTCGCGAAGCTCTGCTTGTGCGCGTCGTAGTACGCGGTGAGCTGCGCGTCGGTCGGCTGGACCTTCGCTGCGAAGTCGCTCGTCTTCAACACGAGCGCCTGCACTTCACGCTGCTGCGCGGCGAGTTCGGACAGGCGTTGCGCGAGGCTCTTCGGCGTGAACGCGCTCGACACGATGCTGGCCGGAATCTGCTGCAGCGACAGGCTGTAGCGCACGCGCTCCTGGTACTGCTCGGGCGTCATCCCCTGGAACGACAGCAGCTGCGCATAGCGTTCGACGTCGATCGTGCCGTCGGGCTTCTTCAGCGACGCGATCATCGGGTCGCTCATCAGCGCGTCGCGCACCGCGTTGTCGGATGCGGTCAGGTGCAGACGCTGCGTCTCGTCGGCCAGCACGCGTTGCTGGATCAGGCCGTCGAGCACCTGCTTGCGATGTTCGGGCGTGTCGAACATCTTGATGTCGAACTGCCCGCCGAGCGCCTGGCGCGCCTGGTCGATCTGCTGGCGGAACGCGCCGTCGAATTCGACCCGCGTGATCTTGTGCCCGTTGACTGCCGCGACGTTCGCACTGTCGTCGAAGAAACCGCGGAAACCTTGGATCCCGACGAAACCCAGCCCCGGCAACACGATCAGGAGCAGGAGCGCCATCATCAGGCGCTGGTGATTACGGAAGAAATCGAGCATGCGTGACGGGTAAATTGGACAAAACGACCGATATTACAACATACGGGGTGGGACGGGATAAAACGCAGGCAATGCTGTGCTCGAGCGCGGAGTGGAATCACGACGATACAAATGAAAAAGCCCGCACAAGGCGGGCTTTTTCATTTTCTGGCGGAGTGGACGGGACTCGCCTACCTCCCGCAGGCCGCAGCTGCGCTTGCAAGCGCAGCCCTTCTCGTCCCGCCGGAAGCCGAGCAGGCGGCTTCCTCCGCTCCGCAGTTACGCGCCCGGCAGCGGGCGCAAACCGAACGCACAAACAACAATGCCCGCACAAGGCGGGCATTGTTGTTTGTTTGGCGGAGCGGACGGGACTCGAACCCGCGACCCCCGGCGTGACAGGCCGGTATTCTAACCGACTGAACTACCGCTCCTTGGTCTGGCTGAATCGGGAAACTGGTGGGTGCTGAGGGGTTCGAACCCCCGACCTACGCCTTGTAAGGGCGCCGCTCTACCAGCTGAGCTAAGCACCCGTTTCCGATTCGTTCTGACTGCGATCTGCGTTTGCGCATCAACAATCAGCGAGCCCGCAAGTTTAATTCATCCCCGATCATTTTGCCAAGCCTGCGCGTGAATTTTTTTAACCCACGCGCTCGCACGATTGTGCTGCGCATAAAAAAAACCCGCGGACATCGCCGCGGGTTTCGTGAACGACCGTCAGCAACGACGGTGCTCAGGGTCAGTGCTTGACGACTTCCGTCGAGCCGGCATCCTTCGCCGCCTCACCGACCGGCGCCGCAGCCTTCGCTTCTTCTTCCGGCGGCAGCGGCGTCGGCGAACGCTCGAGCGCGAGCTCCAGCACCTTGTCGATCCAGCGGACCGGCACGATCTCGATCGCGTTCTTCACGTTGTCCGGAATGTCCGCGAGATCCTTCACGTTCTCTTCCGGAATCAGCACGAGCTTGATGCCGCCGCGATGCGCAGCCAGCAGCTTTTCCTTCAGCCCGCCGATCGGCAGCACTTCGCCACGCAACGTGATTTCGCCCGTCATCGCGACGTCGGCCCGCACGGGAATACCCGTCAGCACCGACACCAGCGCGGTCGTCATCGCACCGCCGGCGGACGGACCGTCCTTCGGCGTCGCGCCTTCCGGCACGTGGATGTGGATGTCCTGCTTCTCGAACGCTTCGTCCTTGATGCCGAGACGACGCGAACGCGAGCGCACGACCGAACGCGCAGCCTCGACCGACTCCTTCATCACGTCGCCGAGCGAACCCGTACGGATCACGTTGCCCTTGCCCGGCATCACCGCGGCTTCGATCGTCAGCAGGTCGCCGCCGACTTCCGTCCACGCGAGGCCCGTCACCTGACCGACCTGGTTTTCCTTCGCCGCGAGGCCGAAGTCGTACTTGCGCACGCCGAGGAACGTGTCGAGGTTCTCGCCATCGACCTTGATCGCGCCCGATGCCTTCTTCAGCAGCAGCATCTTCACGACCTTGCGGCAGATCTTCGACACTTCCCGCTCGAGCGAACGCACACCGGCTTCGCGCGTGTAGTAGCGGATGATGTCGCGGATCGCCTGCTCGGTGACCTCGATCTCGCCGTCCTTCAGCCCGTTGTTCTTCTTCTGCTTCGGCAGCAGGTAACGCTGGGCAATGCTGACCTTCTCGTCTTCCGTGTAGCCCGACAGACGGATCACTTCCATCCGGTCGAGCAGCGGCGGCGGGATGTTCAGCGAGTTCGACGTCGCGACGAACATCACGTCCGACAGGTCGAAGTCGACTTCGATGTAGTGGTCGGCGAACGTGTGGTTCTGTTCCGGATCGAGCACTTCGAGCAGCGCCGACGACGGATCGCCGCGGAAATCCATGCCCATCTTGTCGACTTCGTCGAGCAGGAAGAGCGGATTGCGCACGCCGACCTTCGCGAGGCTTTGCAGGATCTTGCCCGGCATCGAACCGATGTACGTACGGCGGTGACCGCGGATCTCGGCTTCGTCACGCACGCCGCCGAGCGCCATGCGGACGAACTTGCGGTTCGTCGCACGGGCGATCGACTGGCCGAGCGAGGTCTTGCCGACACCCGGAGGCCCGACGAGGCACAGGATCGGCGCCTTGACCTTGTCCACGCGCTGTTGCACCGCGAGATACTCGAGGATCCGTTCCTTGACCTTCTCGAGGCCGAAGTGATCCTCGTCGAGCACCTGCTCGGCGTTCGACAGGTCGTTGTTGACCTTGCTCTTCTTGCGCCACGGCAGGCCGATCAGCGTGTCGATGTAGTTGCGCACGACGGTCGCTTCCGCCGACATCGGCGACATCAGCTTCAGCTTCTTCAGCTCGGCGTCGGCCTTCTTCTTGGCTTCCTTCGGCATGCGCGCGGCGTTGATGCGCTTCTCGAGTTCCTCGAGATCCGCACCCTCCTCGCCTTCGCCCAGTTCCTTCTGGATCGCCTTGACCTGTTCGTTCAGGTAGTACTCGCGCTGGCTCTTTTCCATCTGGCGCTTCACGCGCCCGCGGATGCGCTTTTCGACCTGCAGGATGTCGATCTCGGCTTCGAGCTGCGCGAGCAGGTGCTCGAGGCGCTCGATGACCGGGAACATCTCGAGGATGTGCTGCTTCTGGTCGAGCTTCAGCGGCAGGCGCTCGGCGATCATGTCGGCGAGACGGCCTGCTTCATCGATGCCCGACAGCGACGTAAGAATTTCCGGCGGGATCTTCTTGTTCAGCTTCACGTACTGGTCGAACTGCGACACGATCGCACGGCGCAGCGCTTCCGTTTCGGCGCTATCCGCATGATCGGGCTCGAGCGGCATCACTTCGCAGGAGAACTGCGTCTCCTGTTCTTCGATGGACAATGCCTTCGCGCGCTGCAGGCCCTCGACGAGCACCTTCACGGTGCCGTCCGGCAGCTTCAGCATCTGCAGAATGTTGGCGATACAACCGACCTCGTACATGTCCTTTTCGGTCGGTTCGTCCTTGGCCGCGGTTTTCTGGGCGACGAGCATGATGTGCTTGCCGCCTTCCATCGCTGCTTCGAGGGCCTTGATCGATTTCGGCCGGCCCACGAAGAGCGGAATGACCATGTGCGGGAAAACGACGACGTCCCGCAGCGGCAGCAGCGGGAGCGTGATGCGTTCCGGCGGGAGAAGTTGGGTGCCTGACATTTCATTTCCCCATGAGTGGAATCAATTGTTCGGTAATTGAGGCCGCCACAACGAATTGCAAGCCTTCAAGTGCGGGAAATATTCGGTAAGAAAGTAACCACCGCGTGTCGAGTCAGAGTTACCCACAAGATAAACGAAAAAAAGCCGCCCACGGACTCATGAACGGCCTTTTTCGCTGAACATCGTCGGCAAGCCGGTCAGTTCGAACCCGCCACCTTCGGCGTGTCCACGTAGATCAGCAAGGGCTTGCCGTCCCCATCGATGACGTTCTCGTCGATGATGACCTTGCTGACCCCTTTCATCGTCGGCAGCTCGTACATCACGTCGAGCAATGCCTGTTCGATGATCGAACGCAAACCGCGCGCGCCGGTCTTGCGGCGGATCGCCTTGCGGGCGACTGCCTGCAACGCGCCCGGCCGGATCTCCAGCTCGACGCGCTCCATCGCGAACAGCTTGTGATACTGCTTGACGAGCGCATTCTTCGGCTCGACCAGGATCTTCATCAGCGCAGCTTCGTCGAGCTTGCCGAGCGTCGCGACCACCGGCAGACGGCCGATCAATTCGGGGATCAGACCGAATTTGATCAGGTCTTCCGGTTCCGTTTCGCGCAGCACCTCGCCCGCGTCGCGTTCCTGCTTGCTCTTGACCGTCGCGCCGAAACCGATGCCGGTCTTCTCGGTACGATCGGTGATCACCTTTTCGAGGCCGTCGAACGCGCCGCCGCAGATGAACAGGATGTTGGTCGTGTCGACCTGGATGAAATCCTGGTTCGGGTGCTTGCGGCCGCCCTGCGGCGGCACCGACGCCATCGTGCCCTCGACGAGCTTCAGCAGCGCCTGCTGGACGCCCTCGCCCGACACGTCGCGCGTGATCGACGGGTTGTCCGACTTGCGGCTGATCTTGTCGATTTCGTCGATGTAGACGATCCCGCGCTGGGCCTTGTCGACCTCGTAGTTGCAGTTCTGCAACAGCTTCTGGATGATGTTCTCGACGTCCTCGCCGACGTAGCCGGCTTCGGTCAGCGTCGTCGCGTCGGCGATCACGAACGGCACGTTGAGCAACCGCGCGAGCGTCTGCGCGAGCAGCGTCTTGCCGGAGCCCGTCGGGCCGATCAGCAGGATGTTGCTCTTCGACAGCTCGACGTCGTCCTTCTTGTCGAGATGCTTCAGGCGCTTGTAGTGGTTGTACACGGCCACCGCGAGGATTTTCTTCGCGCGCTCCTGGCCGATCACGTACTGATCGAGGATGTCGCGAATTTCCTGCGGGCTCGGCAGATCCGACCGGGACAGGCTGGCCTCGACGCCGGCGGCAGCCGCCTCGTCGCGAATGATTTCGTTGCAGAGGTCGATACATTCATCGCAGATGAACACCGACGGGCCCGCGATGAGTTTTTTCACCTCATGCTGGCTTTTCCCGCAAAACGAGCAATACAACAGCTTCTCGCTGTTCGAACCTTTTTTGTCCGCCATGAATGTAGAGCCTCCGGACAGGTAAATGACATGATACGCCGATTGCTCCGGACGCCGCGCCTAGGGCGCGACCGGAGCCGGCTGGATGCGCTTGCCGCAGATGCTCAGGGCACTCGGGACGTTTGAGGGCGCCGGCCCGAATCGGGGCGGCACCCCGTTTAAACTCACGGGCGCTTCAACAACACCTGGTCGATCAGCCCGTACGCCTTCGCGTCCTCGCTCGACATGAAGTTATCACGGTCGGTGTCGCGCGCGATGCGTTCGACGTCCTGGCCCGTGTGTTGCGCGAGCAGGTTGTTCAGCCGTTCCTTCAGGTAGAGGATCTCGCGTGCCTGGATCTCGATGTCGGATGCCTGGCCGCGCGCGCCGCCGAGCGGCTGGTGAATCATCACGCGCGAATTCGGCAGCGCGAAGCGCTTGCCCTTCGCACCCGACGCGAGCAGGAACGCGCCCATGCTGGCCGCGAGGCCCATGCACAGGGTCGACACGTCCGGCTTGATGAACTGCATCGTGTCGTAGATCGCCATCCCGGCCGACACCGAGCCGCCCGGGCTGTTGATGTAGAGGCTGATGTCCTTGTCGGGATTCTCGCTCTCGAGGAACAGCAATTGCGCGACCACGAGGTTGGCGGTCTGGTCGTTCACTTCGCCGACCATGAACACCAGGCGCTCCTTCAGGAGACGCGAATAGATATCGTACGAACGCTCGCCGCGGCCGCTCGTTTCGACGACGATCGGCACCAGCCCCAGCGCTTGCGCCTCGAAACCCTGCGGCGCGTTCGAAGCAAGCATGTCCAGCAATTCAGCGCGAGTGATCATTCAATGAACCTTGTTCGAATGGAAAATTGAACGGAAGGAAGCCGCCCGCTCAATCGCCATATTAATGGCAACCGTGCGCTTGACGTAAAAACGGCGTGCGGGCCGTCGCTCCGACAGCCGGCACGCCGCTAGAGCGACACTTACGCTTGCGCCGATGCGCTCGCGAGTGCCTCGAAGCTCACTTCCTTGTCCGTCACCTTGGCCTTGCCCAGCACGAAATCGACGACGTTGCTTTCAACGACGAACGCTTCCATCTCGGCGAGGCGCTGCTGGTTGGAATAATACCAGCGGACCACTTCCTTCGGGTCTTCGTAGCTCTTCGCGAACTCGTCGACTTCCGCGCGGATCTGTTCCGGCTTCGCTTCGAGGCCGTTCGCCTTCACGAGTTCAGCTAGCACGAGGCCCAGCTTCACGCGGCGCTCTGCCTGCTCGGCGAACATTTCGGCCGGGATCGGGGCGTCCTTCGCGTTCGGCACGCCGCGCTGCGCCAGATCCTGGCGAGCCATTTCGACGAGACGTTGCTGGTCCTGCTCGATCAGCGCCTTCGGCACGTCGAGTTCGGAAATCTTCAGCAGCGCGTCCATCACCTGGTTCTTGACGATCGACTGCGTGCGACGCTTCGCTTCGCGCTCGAGGTTTTCCTTGATCTCGGCACGCATCTTCGTGAGGTCGCCGTCTTCGATGCCGAGCGACTTCGCGAATTCCGCGTCGATTTCCGGCAGGTGCGGCCACTCGATCTTCTTCATCGTGACCGTGAACTGCGCCGTTTTGCCGGCGACGTCCTTGCCGTGGTAGTCATCCGGGAACTTGAGGTCGAACGTACGCTGTTCGCCGACCTTCAGGCCCAGCGCCGCCGTTTCGAATTCCGGCAGCATGCGGCCTTCGCCGAGCACGAACGGGAAATCTTCGGCCGTGCCGCCCTGGAACGCGACGTCCTCGATCTTGCCGACGAAGTCGACCGTCACGCGGTCGCCGTTCTTCGCTGCGGTGTCCGCGCCGCCGTCGCCGTGCTCGCCGGCTTCGCCGCGTGCGTGGTAGTGCACGCGCTGCTTGCGCAGGATGTCCAGCGTGCGGTCGATTTCGGCGTCGCCGATCGACGTGGTCGAGCGCTCGACTTCAGCCGTCGCCAGATCGCCGATCTTCACTTCCGGGTAGACCTCGAACGTCGCGTCGAACGCGTACGCGTCCTCGGCTTGCTCCTGCTTCGGCTCGAAGCTCGGCTGGCCGGCGACGCGCAGGTTCTCCGCGCGGCTGACCGTGAAGAATTCCTGGCCGATCTTGTCGCTCAGCACTTCGGCTTCGACCTGACCCGCGTATTGCTGGGCGACCATCTTCAGCGGCACCTTGCCCGGGCGGAAACCCGGCATGCGCACGGTCTTCGCGAGTTTCTGGATGCGGGCATCGATTTCCTTCTGCACGGTGTCTTTCGGCAAAGAAATCGTCACACGGCGTTCAAGCTTGCCGAGATTCTCAACAACGTTAGCCATGGCTTCAATCGTCCTAAAATTATTCGAGCGAATCGGGTTTTCCTTGCCGTGCCTGCCTGCAGCGTGAGGTGCGCACACTCACACGCCGCGCCGGAGCGCCACGCCATCCCTGCACGCGCCGGATGGCTAGCGCAAGCGGCTCGGAGCACGGCTTTGGCCGGAAGAATCGACTATTCTAGCAAACAATTTTCCTCGTACCGCCAGATCAGCACGACACGCATGTGTCCCCGCCCTGCCGACGGCCCGATGCACGGCCATGCGCGCGGATCGCGGCTATGCCGAACGGCGTATCCACCCCGGGCCCGCCATCCTGTAAGCTCCGATAGCGTATGAGCCACCCTCGTGGCTCGACCACTTATTCTTCACACCAATCACGCCTTCCGGAGACACCATGCCGCACCACCCGTCCGCGCCTGTCGTCGTCATCGCGCCCGATTCGTTCAAAGGCTCGCTTTCCGCCGAGCAGGTCGCGGACGCGATCGCCACCGGCATTCGCCGCGCCCGGCCCGACGCGGTCGTGCGGTGCTGCCCGATGGCGGACGGCGGCGAAGGCACGCTCGACGCGATGCTGGCGGGCGGCGGCACGCGGCGCACGTTGCGGGTGGCCGGCGCGTCGCTGGCGGCACGCGATGCGGCGGTCGGCGTGATCGATGCGCGCACCGCGATCGTCGAGACGGCCGAGATCGTCGGGATTACCGACCCGGTCGGCATGAGCGTGCCGGTCGACGCGCGCAGCACGCGCGGGATGGGCGAGGCGATCCGCGCGCTGCTCGACGACGGCGTGCGCCGCTTCTTCGTCGCGCTCGGCGGCAGCAGCACCAACGACGCCGGTGCCGGGCTGCTCGCGGGCCTCGGCCTGCAGTGCTTCGACGCCGACGGCCAGCCGGTCGAGCCGGTGCCGTCGCGGCTCGCCGACATCGCGCGCATCGACGCGTCGGGGCTCGACCCGCGCCTGAAGGAAACGGAATTCGTCGGCATGTCCGACGTCGACAATCCGCTGACGGGCGCGCATGGCGCGACCGCCGTGTTCGGCCCGCAAAAGGGCGTGACGGCCGCACAGGTCGCGACGCTCGATGCGGCCCTCGCCCGCTTCGCCGACCTGCTCGAAGCCGCACTCGACCGCCGCGGCCGCGAGCTGCCGGGCGCAGGCGCCGCCGGCGGCCTCGGTTTCGCGCTGCACATGCTCGGCGCACGCTTCGAGGCCGGTGCCGAAGTAGTGGCGCGCCAGGTCGGGCTCGACGCCGCACTGGCCGGCGCCGAGTGGCTGATCACCGGCGAAGGCCGCTCGGACGTGCAGACGCTGCACGGCAAGGCGCCGTTCATCGCCTGCCGGCACGCGCGGGCCGCCGGTGTGAGCGCGTCGCTGCTGTCCGGCGCGATCGACCCGGCCGCGCTGCCGCGCCTGTCCGAGCATTTCTCCGGCTGCTTTTCGCCGGCTCCCGGGCCGATCACGCTCGACGTCGCGATCCGCGACGCGGCCAACCTGCTCGCGAACGAAGCAGAACAGTTGACACGCCTGAAGTACGGTGCACACTGACCGTTGACCCGAGCGCGCGATACAGGAACAATCGGGCCCGCCCTTTTTCTTCAGGATTCGACATGAAAGGCCGTCAAGCCGGGCTCGATCAGTTTCTAACCTATCGCCTCCATGCGCTCACGAAGCGCTCCGACCGCGGGATCGGCGAGGTGTACCGGCACAAGCTCGACATCTCGCTGCCCGAGGCGCGCGTGATCGCCGCCGTCGGCGCATTCGGCCCGTTCTCGATCATGGATCTCGCGCGCCATACCAATCTCGACAAAAGTCAGGCCAGTCGCGCAGCCGAAGCGCTGCTGCGCCAGGGGCTGCTCGAGCGCAACGCGAGCGACGAAGACGGCCGGATCGTGCTGATCGCACTGACCACCGACGGCCGCGCGCTGCATCGCAAGATCATGCCGATCGTGCGCAAGTGGAACGACGGCTTGCTCGCGTGCCTGTCCGACAGCGAACGCCAGACGTTCGAGCGGCTGCTCGACAAGGTGGTCGCGCACGCAACCGAGCGCGACGACTGAGCCGCGCGTCGGCCCCGGCATCGCCGGACGGCCGAGTGTCGCGGGCAGCATTGATCCGACGAATCAGACGGGTCGCCCGAGTCGCGTCACGCGCGATTCGGGCGACCCGTTTTGCATCATGCGGCGGCATCGCGTGAAGCACGCACCGCCGCGTTGCCGGCTGCGCGTATGCGGCAGCCGGCAACGCGCTACAACCCGCTGTTCGCCGCGCGCTGACGCAATAGTCCGAGCACCGCGTCGCAGTACGGGGTCGGCACGCCAAGCTTGCGGCCGAGCTCCGGAAACACGCCGAGGATCGGCCCGATCTCGAGCGAGCGCCCCGCTTCGAAATCCTGCAGCATCGATGTCTTGAATGCGCCGAGCTTGCGCGTGACCGCGATCCGCTCGGGGCCGCTCATTCCCGTGGATAGCCCGAGCTTCGCGCCGATCGCAGCCGCCTCCTCCATCATCCGCAGTGCGAGATCCTGCGTGAACGGATCGTCGAGCAACTGTTCGGCCGTCGAACCGGTCAGCGCGCTCAGCGGGTTCATGTTCATGTTGCCCCACAGCTTCGTCCAGATCTCGGCCCGGATCGCGGGCGTCGACTCGACGTCGAAACCGCCGGCCGCGAGCGCCGCGGCGAACCGCGCGGTGGCCACGTCGAGCCGCGGATCGGGCGTGCCGACGATCAGCCGGTTGCCGCGCCCGCGACGCACGACGCCCGGCGCGTCGGTACTCGACGACAGGTGCACGACGCAGCCGATCGCCTGCGCGGGCGGCAATGCGGCCGACACCGCGCCGGCCGGATCGACCGCATCGAGCGGCACGCCGTCGATCGCCCCTTCCAGCCCGTGCGTGAACCACCACGGCAGCCCGTTCATCGCCGCGACGATCACCGTATCGGGGCCGACCAGCGGCGCAATACGGGCGGCCAGCGCCGGCAGCGCCTGCGCCTTCAGCGCGATCACCACGTAGTCCTGCACGCCGAGCGCGGCTGCATCGTCGCTTGCCCGCACCGGCACCGACGAGGTTGCACCCGCCTCGTCGATCACGCGCACGCCGTGCGTATTCAGCGCGTCGAGCGTCGTGCCCCGTGCGTACGCGCTCACGGTCATGCCGGCTCTCGACAGCGCGGCCGCGAGCAATCCGCCGATCGCGCCGACGCCAACCACCGCCGCGCGCACCGACCCTGAATTCGTGTCGTTCATGATGGCATTCCGTCTCCTGGAAGCTGACGAGCATAACGCTCAATGGTTGCGGACACAACCAATCCGGCAACGCAATGCGCATCGCGCCGTATCCGTTCGTGCGTTCGTGGGCCTCAGCGCGGCATGCTGCCGGCTTCCATCGCCTCGTCGTCGGTCGCGCCACCCGTCGCGCCCAGCACGCCGGCGATCTGGCTCTTGTCGTGCATGCCGAGCTTGCGGTACGCGCAGCGCAGGTAGTGACGCACGGTCGTCGGCGAGATCGCCATCTGCTGCGCGACCTCCTTGTGCGAACGCCCGGCGCCGTAATAGCGGATCGCCGCGAGTTCGCGCGGGCTCAGCCGGTCGAGCAGCGAGCGCGGCCGCGCCTCGATCTGGAATAGCCCCGCGACCGGCACGCACTGGATGCGCAGCGCGTCGCCGACGAACGGTTGGCCCGACTGGCGCCGCAGGTGCGCGACGAGCGGCTCCGGCACGCGCGCGCCGGCCCACGACGGCCATTCGGTGCGCAGCACGTCGTCGAAACCGTGATCGGCATGGTGCAGCACCCCGAAGTTGTCGCACAGCGCACGCGCCGCCGGCGCGACCGTGTCGGCGCGCTCGCGCGTGAGTTGGGCCGCGCGATTGATCGTCAGCGCGGCGGCC
>NZ_BCPP01000106.1:0-11683 GCF_016586125.1 Burkholderia sp. E168m23 | reverse complement strand
CGCGCGCAGCCGCTCGTGATGATGATCACCGGCGTGAACGGCGCGGGCAAGACGACCAGCATCGGCAAGCTCGCGAAGCATCTGCAGAGCTTCGACCAGTCGGTGCTGCTGGCCGCCGGCGACACGTTCCGCGCGGCCGCGCGCGAACAGCTGGCGGTCTGGGGCGAGCGCAACAACGTGACGGTCGTGCAGCAGGAAAGCGGCGATCCAGCCGCAGTGATCTTCGACGCGGTCAGCGCCGCGCGCGCGCGCAAGATCGACGTGATGATGGCCGATACGGCCGGCCGCCTGCCGACGCAACTCCACCTGATGGAAGAGCTGAAGAAGGTGAAGCGCGTGATCGCGAAGGCGCACGACGGCGCGCCGCACGAAGTGCTGCTGGTGATCGACGCGAACACCGGCCAGAACGCGCTCACGCAGGTGAAGGCATTCGACGACGCGCTGGGCCTGACCGGCCTGATCGTGACGAAGCTCGACGGCACCGCGAAGGGCGGGATTCTCGCGGCGATCGCGCGGCAACGGCCGGTGCCCGTCTACTTCATCGGCGTCGGCGAGAAGGTCGAGGACCTGCAGCCGTTCAGCGCGGTGGAATTCGCGGACGCGCTGCTCGGCTGAACACCGCCGGCTCGCATCGCACGGGGCGCCTTCGGGCGCCCTTTTTCATGCGCGCCCGATCCTGCGCGCCACGGGCCGCGGCGCGCATTCCGCGCTCATTCAGCGTCCGGCTGCACGCCCGGCTCGGCGGCCTTGAACGCATCGATCGTCGCCGCATGGTCGACGATCCGCTGGATCGTCGGGAAACGCGTCGTGTCGATCGAGAAGCGGTTCGCATTGAACACCTGCGGCACGAGACATACGTCGGCGAGCGTCGGCGTGTCGCCGAAGCACAGCTTGCCGGTGCGCGGATCGTTCGCGAGACGCGTCTCGAGCGTGTCGAAGCCCGCCTCGATCCAGTGCCGGTACCACGCGTTCTTTGCTTCCTCCGGCACCTTCAGCGTGTGCTTCAGGTACTTCAGCACGCGCAGGTTGTTGAGCGGGTGGATTTCGCATGCGATCTGCAGCGCGACCGCCCGCACATACGCGCGATCGACCGGCTGCTTCGGCAGCAGCGCGGGCTCGGGATGGGTTTCGTCGAGATATTCGATGATCGCGAGCGACTGCTGCAGCGTCGCATCGCCATCGATCAGCGTGGGCACGACCGCATCCGGGTTCAGCGCGCGGTACGCGTCCTTCAGTTGCTCGCCGCCGTCGCGCAGCATGTGCACGGGCGCATAGTCGAACGGCAGTTGCTTGAGGTTCAAGGCGATCCGCACGCGGTACGACGCGGAACTGCGGAAATAGCTGTAGAGCTTCATGGGATGTCTCTCTTTGGTCGTATTCGGCCGGCGGCGGCATGGGCGCGCGGCGCAGCGGTGCGCGCGCCGCCGGGAAGCAGAGTGTAGCGCGGCGCGATGCACGGCCGCGCCCGTGCGATACTCGGGGCATTCCTTACCGCTCACCGCGCGGCCCGATGCCGGCCGCCCGCCCCACGTTCCGATGACCGCTTCCCACGATCCCGCCGCCGCTCCGTTCCCTTGCGCCCGCTTCATCAAGGAAATCGGCCGCGGCCCGAACGGCGCGCGCGCCCTGTCCGCCGAGGACACGTTCGCGCTCTATCGCGCGATGCTCGATGCGCGCGTGTCGGACGTCGAACTCGGCGCGATCCTGATCGCCTATCGGCTGAAGGGCGAATCCGCCGACGAGCTGGCCGCGATGCTCGCCGCCGCGCAGGCGTCGTTCGAGCCCGTGCACGTACAGGACGCCGCGTTCCGCCCGGTCTCGATCCCCAGCTACAACGGCGCGCGCAAGCAGCCGAACCTCGTGCCGCTGCTCGCGCTGCTGCTCGCGCGCGAAGGCGTGCCGGTGCTCGTGCACGGGGTGGAGCAAGACCCGGGCCGCGTGACGAGCGCCGAGATCTTCTCGGCGCTGTCGCTCGCGCCGTCGACGTCGCACGATGCGATCGAGGATACGCTCGCGGAACGCCGCGTCGCGTTCGCACCGATCGACGTGCTGGCGCCGCGCATCGCGCGCCTGCTGTCGATGCGCGGCGTGCTCGGCGTGCGCAACTCCACGCATACGCTCGTGAAGATCCTGCAGCCGTTCGCGCCGGCCGGGCTGCGGCTCGTCAACTACACGCATCCGCCGTACCGCGACAGCCTCGCGCAGTTGTTCCGCGATCATCCGGACGCCGCGCTCGGCGGCGCGCTGCTCGCGCGCGGCACCGAAGGCGAAGCGGTGGCCGACACGCGGCGCCAGGTGCAGGTCGACTGGCTGCACGACGGCGTGTGCGACACGCTGATCGATGCAGAGCGTTCGTCGACCGACGCGCCGCCCGTCGCGCTGCCCGAGTCGCGCGATGCGGCGACCACGGCCGCGTGGACGGACGCCGTGCTGCGCGGCGAGGTGCCGGTGCCCGACACCGTGGCGCGGCAGGTCGCGACGATCGTGCAGATCGCCCGCATCGCGCGCTGACGGCGCGACGACGACCTGCCCCTTTATCCCGACATTTGACACGCGGGCGCATCCTGGCATAGAGTGACCGTCATGCGTTCCTTTCCGAACCCCCTCCGAATTACCTCCGGCCGCCTAGCGCGGCCGCTATCGCTACGACTAGCCTAAGGCTGTCGTAGCGCCGTGTGCCGTCCGCACGGTCCTCCCAGCAGTTCCTCGCAGTACCCCTCTCGCAGTTTTTACAACCCGAAGTCGTCAGCATTCGTCCGTCCATCCGTCGGCCGATTCGCGAAGATCATCCGCATCCGCGGCGCCATCGCGCGCCGGGTGCGAGGCAGCGCCAACCGTCGCCCATGCCGCCCGTCTTCGCTCGCGACTTGAGACCCGAGGTCCAGAAGATGATGCGCAATCCGCAAGACAAATACCGTCCGTTCGAGCCCGTCCGCCTCAATGGCCGCCGCTGGCCGGCCCGCACCATCGAGCGTGCGCCCGTGTGGATGAGCACCGACCTGCGCGACGGCAACCAGTCACTGATCGAGCCGATGAGCATCGAGCAGAAGCTCGAGTTCTTCGAAATGCTGGTCGCCATCGGGTTCAAGGAGATCGAAGTCGGTTTTCCGTCGGCGTCGCAAACCGACTTCGATTTCGTGCGCAAGCTGATCGACGACAAGCGGATTCCCGACGACGTGACGATCGAGGTGCTCGTGCAGTCTCGCGAAGACCTGATCGCCCGTACGTTCGATGCGCTCGAAGGCGTGCCGCGCGCGATCGTGCACCTGTACAACGCGGTCTGCCCGTCGTTCCGCCGCATCGTGTTCGGGATGTCGAAGAGCGACGTGAAGGCGCTCGCGATCGACGGCACGCGCATCATCAAGGCACACGCGGCCGCGCGCCCCGATACCCGCTGGACCTTCCAGTACTCGCCGGAAACCTTCAGCATGACCGAGCTGACGTTCGCGCGCGAGATCTGCGACGCGGTCGCGCAGACGTGGCGCCCGACCCGCGACCACAAGATGATCGTCAACCTGCCGGCCACCGTCGAGGCCGCGACCCCGAACGTGTTCGCCGACCAGATCGAATGGATGGACCGCAACCTCGCGTATCGCGACAGCATCGTGCTGTCCGTGCATCCGCACAACGATCGCGGCACCGCGGTCGCGGCGGCCGAACTCGCGCTGCTCGCGGGCGCCGACCGCATCGAGGGCTGCCTGTTCGGCAACGGCGAGCGCACCGGCAACGTCGATCTCGTCACGCTCGCGTTGAACCTCTACACGCAAGGCATCGACCCGGGCCTCGATTTCTCCGACATCGACGCGGTGCGCCGCGTCGTGGAGCGCTGCAACCAGATTCCCGTGCATCCGCGCCACCCGTACGCGGGCGACCTCGTGTTCACCGCGTTCTCGGGCTCGCACCAGGACGCGATCCGCAAGGGCTTCGCGCAGCAGCGCCCCGATGCGATCTGGGAGGTGCCGTACCTGCCGATCGACCCGGCCGACCTCGGCCGCAGCTATGACGCGGTGATCCGCGTGAACAGCCAGTCTGGCAAGGGCGGCGCGACGTTCCTGCTCGAGCGCGGGATGGGCTTCACGCCGACGCGCCGCGTCCAGATCGAGTTCAGTCATGCGGTGCAGACGCTCGCCGACGCGTCGGGCGAGGAAGTGACGGGCGACGCGATCTGCGCGCTGTTCTCCCGCGAATTCTTCGAGACCGACGGCCCGGCCGCACGCCATGGCAGCGGCGCGCGCTGGCAAAACCGCGAGATCGCGGTGGCGCCCGCCGCCGACGCGACGCCCGACGACGCCGTGCGACGTTTCGCCGCGGCATTTGCGACGGCCGCCGGCGCCGCGATCGACGTCGCGTCGTGCGAACACACGCGCACCGCGGACGGCCGGATCGCGGTATCGGTCGGCTGCCGGGTCGGCGACGCGCCGCTGCGGCACGGGGTCGGCGTGCACGCCGATGCGGCGAGCGCGGCACTCGATGCGGTCGTCAGCGCGATCAACCGCTCGGCATGGCACTGCGCCGATCGACGCGCGGCGGCCTGAGCACCGGGCTTCGATGCAGGGTTGAAAGGTCAGCGAGCGGTGCGTGACCGCCCGTGCGCCGCGCGATCCGCGCCGCACGAGGCAGCAAAAAGCGGCTCAGAAGGCCGCTTCGGTCGGGACATGAAAAGGCGCGTCACCCGCGCTCACGTCTCGGTCGCGCACCGCGTCGCCTGCCACGCGAACAGGCACCAGCGGCCCTGGTCGTGCGTGTGGACGGACGTATAGGCAATCGGGAAGACGAGGCCGCCGTTGTTCGTTTCCATCTCGATCAACGCGCGGCCGGTGACGACGCAGGTCTCGTCGCCGACCGGCAGCACGTCCTGCGACTGGATTTCGATCTGGCGATAGCGGCGGCGGCCGGCGACGATGGCGTCGATGAACTGCTGCTTGGTTTCGCGCTTGCCGTTGGTATGGACGAAAAACACCTTGTCCGACAGCAGCGCGGCGAGCGCCTCCCCGTCGCCGTCCACCATCGCCCGGAACCGGTCGCGCTCGAGCGCGCGGATCGCATCGACCACCTTCGCCATCGCCTGACTCCTCGGCAACGCGCCCGCCTTGCACGGGCGTACGGATCAGAAGTTGTACTGCAGGTAGAACTGGTGGAAATTTATACCAGGATTCGGCTCTTTGATACCCGCGTTAGACACATGTTCGAAACGGTAGCCGACCTGATACTGTTGCCGTTGGCCGAACTGCACGCCCACGCCGCCCGTCGGCGCGAACTGGAACGCGGTCGACAGCGAGAAATTGTCCGAGATCGTCGGGTGCGTCAGAAGCCGGACGCCGCCGCCCGCCTCGATGAACGGGCGAATCTGCCCGCTGCTCTTGATGAAACGGAACATCGGCGTGACGCCGAACTCGCCGATGTTGCCGTGGACGTTGCCGCCCGTGTGCCAGTAGCCGGCGTGCCCTTCGACGACGAACGCGAAGTGCCAGCCGCCGATTTCCCACCAGTTCCAGCCCGGGTCCCATACGACGCCGATATCGGCCTTGTCGATCCCGCGACGATCCGAAAACCCGCCGCCCGCCTGGATCCCCCATCGATCCGCGAAAGCCGCACCGGATCCGCCCAGAAGAGACGCTGCCAGCATCGCATGCAGCACCAGCCGGCTGCCGGGCCGGCGATTCTTCTTATTGTTCATCTGACACTCCAACTTTGTGGGTTGAATGGAGCCTGCCGCAACGGCCGGGCCCGAGCGAACTGAATGGTATGGTAAAGGACTTTTCGGATCGGCATCACGAAGCGAAATTGTTTGCTTCCAAAACGACAAAAATCGAAATCGTCTACTGATTCCCATCAGAAACAACGGCTTACGGAACTTCACGGCGCCGCCCCTGTCGCAGAATAGACTATCGACTCAACCGATTCGATAGAAAAACCGGGAACTCCGATGCCCCCGCCCGCTCTAAGGAATTAGCACTCGTATTGCGGGAGTGCTAAGATGACCCACGGAATCTCATTCGAGACCGGGGTTTGTCCCTGATTCCAAAGGAGTTTTTTAGTGAGCCACGCCCTGACCCTCCCGAACACGCTGAGCCCGACGCCGGCCAAGGCCGAATCGGCAGGCTCGCTGGCGCTCGCAGCCCAATCGATGTTGCCCGGCCAGCTCGGCAACATCGACGCGTACATCCAGGCCGTCAATCGCATTCCGCTGCTGACCGCCGAAGAGGAACGCCGCTACGCAACCGAATTCCGCGAGGACAACAACCTCGACGCGGCGCGCCGCCTCGTGCTGTCGCACCTGCGTCTCGTCGTGTCGATCGCGCGCAACTATCTCGGCTACGGCCTGCCGCACGGCGACCTGATCCAGGAAGGCAACATCGGCCTGATGAAAGCCGTGAAGCGGTTCGACCCGGCGCAAAACGTGCGCCTGGTGTCGTATGCGATTCACTGGATCAAGGCCGAGATCCACGAGTACATCCTGCGCAACTGGCGCATGGTGAAGGTCGCGACCACGAAGGCGCAGCGCAAGCTGTTCTTCAACCTGCGCAGCCACAAGAAGAGCATGCAGGCGATGACGCCCGAGGAAATCGACGGCCTCGCGCAGGAGCTCAACGTCAAGCGCGAGGAAGTCACCGAGATGGAAACGCGCCTGTCGGGCGGCGACATCGCGCTCGAAGGCCAGGTGGAAGACGGCGAGGAGTCGTACGCGCCGATCGCCTACCTGGCCGACTCGCACAACGAGCCGACCGCCGTGCTGGCCGCACGTCAGCGCGACATGCTGCAGACGGACGGCATCGCGCAGGCGCTCGACGCGCTCGACGCGCGCAGCCGCCGCATCATCGAGGCGCGCTGGCTGCACGTCGACGACGACGGCTCGGGCGGCTCGACGCTGCACGATCTCGCCGCCGAGTTCGGTGTGTCGGCGGAACGCATCCGCCAGATCGAAGCGAGCGCGATGAAGAAGATGCGCACGGCCCTCGCCGAATACTCGTAAATCCCAGCGATTTAGAGCGCTTCATCGAAAACCGCTGCCTGCCCCGGCAGCGGTTTTTTTTCGTCCGTTTTTCCGCTGCTTTTCCCCCGCTTTTCAACGCGTTTCACGCTCCGTTTCTTCGCCGATTAATTGACCTGATTCATCGGGTATTACGCCATTTGCGGTGCCCTTCCGCATAACCTTGATCCACCTCAATTTTTACCCCGCGTTTCGCGACGGTCTGCCGCAGCGCAGCACTCGGCATCGGAAAGCAGTCCTTTTAAAATTGGCATGTCAGGCGCACAAGGATTAAAACAGCTTCACGGCCGTCATAAATCCGACGTAAAGTCGCCCCCAATCCGACGTAAATCGATTCAGGATAATCGCCTTGATCTCGATCAATAAAGAGCCTGCGCCGCCCTCGCGGCCGGCCGGCACGATCGGCTGGCGTGCGCGCATCGCCGCGTGGGCACGCGGACCGACCCTCGCCCGCGACATCACCCTGGTGCTGATCGTCAAGCTGATCCTCCTGATGTCGCTCAAATACGCATTCTTCAATCATCCGCAGGCCGAGCACATGTCGTTGCCGCCTGCCGCCGTCGCCGAGAAGCTGCTCTCGGTGCCGGCGCCCGCCTCTACCGAGGGAGACCACCATGATAAGTAGTGAAGTCGTCGATCTGTCACGCCTACAGTTCGGCATCACGGCGCTCTACCACTTCCTGTTCGTGCCGCTGACGCTCGGCCTGTCCTGGCTGCTCGTCATCATGGAAGCCGTCTACGTGATGACCGGCAAACAGGTCTACAAGGACATGACCCAGTTCTGGGGCAAGCTGTTCGGGATCAACTTCGCGATGGGCGTGACGACCGGCATCACGCTCGAATTCCAGTTCGGCACGAACTGGTCGTACTACTCGCACTACGTCGGCGACATCTTCGGCGTGCCGCTCGCGGTCGAAGGCCTGATGGCGTTCTTCCTCGAATCGACGTTCGTCGGCCTGTTCTTCTTCGGCTGGAACCGCCTGTCGAAGGTCAAGCACCTGATCGTCACGTTCCTCGTCGCGCTGGGCTCGAACCTGTCGGCGCTGTGGATCCTCGTCGCGAACGGCTGGATGAACAACCCGGTCGGCGCCGAGTTCAACTACCAGACGATGCGCATGGAGATGACGAGCCTGTTCGACGTGCTGTTCAACCCGGTCGCGCAGGTGAAGTTCGTGCACACGGTGTCGGCCGGCTACGTGTCGGCGGCGATGTTCGTGCTCGGCGTGTCGTCGTGGTACCTGCTGAAGAAGCGCGACGTCGATTTCGCGCTGCGCTCGTTCGCGGTCGCGGCCGGCTTCGGCCTCGCGGCGACGCTCTGCGTGATCGTGCTCGGCGACGAATCGGGCTATACGACCGGCGAAGTGCAGAAGATGAAGCTCGCCGCGATCGAATCCGAATGGGAAACCCAGCCGGCGCCCGCGTCGTTCACGCTGATCGGCATCCCGAACCAGGAGGAACAGCGCACCGACTACGCGATCAAGATCCCGTACGCGCTCGGCCTGATCGCGACGCGCTCGATCGACGAACCGGTGATCGGCCTGCGCGATCTCGCGAAGCACAGCGAGGAGCACATCCAGAGCGGGATGATCGCGTACGGCGCGCTGCAGAAGCTCAAGCAGGGCGACACGAGCGACGCGACCCGCGCGCTGTTCGACCAGCACAAGCAGTATCTCGGCTACGGGCTGATGCTCAAGCAGTTCACGCCGAACGTGACCGACGCGACGCCCGAGCAGATCAAGGCCGCCGCGAAGAAGACGATCCCGCCCGTCGCGCCGGTGTTCTTCTCGTTCCGGATCATGGTGTTCCTCGGCTTCCTGTTCGTCGCGACGTTCGTTGCCGCGTTCTGGTTCTGCGCTCGGCGGCAACTGCTGCAGGACAACCGCCGCTGGTTCCTGCGCTACGCGGTGTGGGCGATCCCGCTGCCGTGGATCGCGATCGAATTCGGCTGGATCGTCGCCGAGCTCGGCCGCCAGCCGTGGACAATCGCCGGCGTGCTGCCGACGCACCTGTCCGCGTCGAGCCTGCAGCCGAGCGACCTGTACCTGAGCCTCGCCGGCTTCATCCTGTTCTACACCGCGCTGTTCGTCATCGAGATCAAGCTGATGTTCAAGTACGCACGCCTCGGCCCGTCGTCGCTGCATACCGGCCGCTATCACCACGAGCTCGCCGCTGCCGGCGAGCGGGCCGCGGTCTGAGCACGCCCTCGCAACCGAACAAGGAATCGCTATGGACTATGCAACTCTCAAGCTGATCTGGTGGCTGCTCGTCGGCGTGCTGCTGATCGGCTTCGCCGTCACCGACGGCTTCGACATGGGCGCGACCGCGCTGCTGCCGTTCCTCGGCAAGACCGACGAGGAGCGCCGCATCATCGTCAACACGGTCGGCGCGACCTGGGAAGGCAACCAGGTGTGGCTGATCACGGCCGGCGGCGCGATGTTCGCGGCCTGGCCGCTCGTCTATGCGGCGTCGTTCTCCGGCTTCTACTTCGCGATGCTGCTCGTGCTGTTCGCGCTGTTCTTCCGGCCGGTGGGCTTCGACTACCGCAGCAAGCGGCCGGACCCGCGCTGGCGCGCGGGCTGGGACTGGGGCCTGTTCGCCGGCGGCTTCGTGCCGGCGCTGGTGTTCGGCGTCGCGTTCGGCAACCTGCTGCAGGGCGTGCCGTTCAAGTTCGACAGCGACCTGCGCGTGACCTACTACGGCGGCTTCTGGGCGCTCTTGAACCCGTTCGCGCTGCTGTGCGGGCTCGTCAGCCTCACGATGCTCGTCGCGCACGGCGCCGCGTTCATCAAGATGAAGACCGACGGCGTGATCGCGCGCCGTGCGTCGATCGCGCTGCGCGTCGCGTCGTTCCTCGCGGTCGTGCTGTTCGTGCTGGCCGGTGTGCTGGTAGCCTCCTATATCGGCGGCTTCCACATCACCCATGCGGCGCCGACCGACACCGTCGCGAACCCGCTGCTCAAGGACGTCGCCGCCGGTTCGGGCCTGTGGCTCGCGAACTACGGCGACTATCCGTGGATGATCGCGGCGCCCGTCGTCGGGATCGCGGGCGGCGTGCTGGCGCTGCTGCTCGCCGGCTCGAAGCAGGAGAAGACGGCGTTCTTCTGCACGGGCCTGATGATCACCGGCGTGATCCTGACCGCGGGCTTCTCGATGTTCCCGTTCATCATGCCGTCGTCGCTGGACCCGCGCAGCAGCCTGACCGTGTGGGATTCGACGTCGAGCCACATGACGCTGCAGGTGATGCTGTTCGCGGTGATCGTGTTCCTGCCGATCGTGCTGCTCTACACGAGCTGGGTGTATCGCGTGATGCGCGGCAAGGTCACGCACCAGACGCTCGAAGAGAACACGCACTCGATGTATTGACGCATTGAACCGGGCCGGGGTGCGCGGGCGCCCTCGCCCACCGTTTCGCAAGGAGTCGGATCATGTGGTATTTCAGCTGGATTCTCGGTATCGGCGTCGCGCTGTCGTTCGGCATCGTCAACGCGATGTGGCTCGAAGCGCGGCAGAAGACGCAGGAAGCGCCCGTGCGTGCGCGGCGCGACTGACGCACCGGCGCCGCCCGGAAGGGAAAAGAACCTCGCTTCGTGCGAGGTTTTTTTTCGTCCTGTCCGCGCTGGCAGGCGTCGCCCGGCGATGCCAATTTAGCGCCAGATTGATACCACTTGAATACCAATAAAAGGTTTCATAAGATCGTTGGACACGGCCGCTGACAGGCCGAATCCTTCTGGGTGGGGGAGACATGCGAATCCCGTGTGTGGCGTGCGCCTGCGCGTCATCTCGACGTCCGTGCGCCACGGCGCGCGCCGTCGTCGCGCTCGTGCGCGGCCAACCGAGCGCCGCCGGCCGTGGCCGCCTCGTCGCCGCGGCGAACGCCATGGGCCGCCGATGAATCCGCGCACGCCGCCGCGCCGATCCGATCGGCACGCATGCCCGCCGCCCGTTCCGTAACGCACGCTCCCGCGTGCCGAATGCACGTGGTGCAGCCGCATCGCCTCGCGTGCCGGTATCTCCCGCAGGCTCCACTGAAAGACCCGATCGCAGCGACGTCGCGTCACGGCGTCGCTACGCCCCCTTTTTCTCAGGAGTTCGAATGAAGCGTACCTTGCCATCCCTCATTGCCGGCCTGTTGATCGCGGTGTTGCCGCCTGCCGCGATCGCCGCGGTACCGGCGTCGGGCGCCGCCAACGCGAACGCCGGCGCCGCGCCGGCGGCCACCGCACAAGCAGCCAGCCTCGCGACGCAGCTGTCGAACGGCCTCGCGTTGCGCGTCGCCGTCGACAACAACCACGCGGCCGCGGCCGGCGTGCCGTGCGCCGATCTCGGCGCCGACGGCGCGGCCTGCGCGACCGGCCGCCTGATCCTGCAGAACCGCGGCCACCAGGCGATCGCCGACGGCGGCTGGAAGCTCTATCTGCACAGCATCCGCCGCCTGCTGCGGATCGACCGGCCCGGCTTCGCGCTGCGGCGGCTCACCGGCGACCTGTATGAACTGACGCCGCAGCCGGGCTCGGTGCGGCTCGCGCCCGGCGAGCGCATCGAGCTGCCGTTCGTCGCCGAATACTGGCTGCTGCGCTACAGCGACGTGATTCCGCGTCCGTACGTCGTCGTCGACGGCGCACCGCCGGCCGTGCTGCGCTACAACGACACCGACAACGAGCTGCGCTACGTCGAATCGCTGCCGGCCGACGC
>NZ_BCPP01000105.1:0-11746 GCF_016586125.1 Burkholderia sp. E168m23 | reverse complement strand
GCGCGCTGCTGCTGATGTCGATCGGCGAGGAAGAGGCCGCGCAGGTATTCAAGTTCCTCGCGCCGCGCGAGGTCCAGAAGATCGGCGTGGCGATGGCCGCGCTGAAGAACGTCACGCGCGAGCAGGTCGAGGAGGTGCTGCAGGACTTCGTGAAGGAAGCCGAGCAGCACACCGCGCTGTCGCTCGATTCGAACGAGTACATCCGCTCGGTGCTGACGAAGGCGCTCGGCGAGGACAAGGCCGGCGTGCTGATCGACCGCATCCTGCAAGGCAGCGACACGAGCGGCATCGAGGGCCTGAAATGGATGGATTCGGGCGCGGTGGCCGAACTGATCAAGAACGAGCATCCGCAGATCATCGCGACGATCCTCGTGCACCTCGATCGCGACCAGGCGTCGGAAATCGCGTCGTGCTTCACCGAGCGGCTGCGTAACGACGTGCTGCTGCGGATCGCGACGCTCGACGGCATCCAGCCGGCCGCGCTGCGCGAGCTCGACGACGTGCTCACGGGCCTGCTGTCCGGCAGCGACAACCTGAAGCGCAGCCCGATGGGCGGCATCCGCACCGCGGCCGAGATCCTGAACTTCATGACGAGCGTGCACGAGGAAGGCGTGCTCGAAAGCGTGCGCCAGTACGACGCCGATCTCGCGCAGAAGATCATCGACCAGATGTTCGTGTTCGAGAACCTGCTCGACCTCGAGGATCGCGCGATCCAGATGGTGCTCAAGGAAGTCGAGTCGGAAACGCTGATCGTCGCGCTCAAGGGCGCGCCGCCCGCGCTGCGCCAGAAGTTCCTCGCGAACATGTCGCAGCGCGCGGCCGAACTGCTCGCCGAGGATCTCGACGCGCGCGGCCCGGTGCGCGTGTCCGAAGTCGAGACGCAGCAGCGCCGCATCCTGCAGATCGTGCGCAACCTCGCCGAGAGCGGCCAGATCGCGATCGGCGGCAAGGCGGAAGACGCGTATGTCTGATTCGGCGAGCGATCGCGTGGGCACCCTCACCGCGTACCAGCGGTGGGAGATGGCGTCGTTCGACCCGCCGCCGCCCCCGCCGCCGCCCGACGACGCGGCGGCCGCTGCCGCCGCGCTCGCCGAGGAATTGCAGCGCGTGCGCGACGCCGCGCACGCCGAAGGCCATGCGGCCGGCCACGTCGAAGGCCAGGCGCTCGGCTACCAGGCCGGTTTCGAGCAGGGCCGCGAACAGGGTTTCGAGGCCGGCCAGGCCGAAGCACGCGAACAGGCCGCGCAGCTCGCGGCGCTCGCCGCGTCGTTCCGCGAAGCCGTCTCGACCGTCGAACACGATCTCGCCGCCGACCTCGCGCAGCTCGCGCTCGACATCGCGCAGCAGGTCGTGCGCCAGCACGTGAAGCACGACCCGGCCGCGCTGGTCGCCGCCGTGCGCGACGTGCTCGCGGCCGAACCCGCGCTGTCCGGCGCGCCGCATCTCGCGGTGAATCCGGCCGACCTGCCCGTCGTCGAGGCCTATCTGCAGGACGACCTCGACACGCTCGGCTGGAACGTGCGCACCGACGCGTCGATCGAGCGCGGCGGCTGCCGCGCGCACGCCGCGACCGGCGAGGTCGACGCGACGCTGCCCACCCGCTGGCAGCGCGTCGCCGCCGCGATCGGCAAGGTGAGCACGTGGTGACGCGCTCGCCCGAGGCGCTCGCGCACGACGGCATGACGCCGCTCGAACGCGAGCTCGCGCTCGCGTCGTTCGGGCCGGCGGCCGCGCACGATGCCGCGGACGACGCCACGCCGCACGCAGCATCCGACGCCGCCGACGCCGCCCCGCGCGCGCCGCACAATCCGCATCTCGCGCACTGGCGCACGCACCTGAACGGGCTCGCCGCGCGCAGCCACCGCGCGCTGCCGCTGCGGCCGTGCGGACGCCTCACGCGCGCGGCCGGCCTCGTGCTCGAGGCGATCGGGCTGCGCCTGTCGGTCGGCGCCGAATGCACGATCGAGTTGCCGCCCGGCAGCACGCTGCCGCACGCGGAAGCCGAAGTCGTCGGCTTCGCCGGGGACCGCCTGTTCCTGATGCCGACCACCGACGTTGCGGGCGTGTTGCCCGGCGCACGCGTGTGGCCGCGCGAGAGCGCGCCCGTCACCGATCCGCTCGCCGGCGCGAAGCGGCTGCCGGTCGGCTGGGAGATGCTCGGGCGCGTCGTCGACGCGTCGGGCCGCCCGCTCGACGGCCTCGGCCCGCTCGCGTCGAAAGTCGATGCGCCGCTGTCGGCGCCGTCGATCAACCCGCTCGATCGCGAGCCGATCCACCACGTGCTCGACGTCGGCGTGCGCGCGATCAACGCGCTGCTCACCGTCGGCCGCGGCCAGCGGATGGGCCTGTTCGCCGGCTCCGGCGTCGGCAAGTCGGTACTGCTCGGCACGATGGCGCGCTATACGAGTGCGGAAGTGATCGTGATCGGCCTGATCGGCGAACGCGGCCGCGAAGTGAAGGAATTCATCGAACAGATCCTCGGCGAGGACGGGCTCGCGCGCTCGGTCGTCGTCGCGGCGCCGGCCGACGTGTCGCCGCTGTTGCGGATGCAGGGCGCCGCGTACGCGACGTCGCTCGCCGAGTATTTCCGCGACCAGGGCAAGCACGTGCTGCTGCTGATGGATTCGCTGACGCGCTATGCGATGGCGCAGCGCGAGATCGCGCTGGCGATCGGCGAGCCGCCCGCGACGAAAGGCTATCCGCCGTCGGTGTTCGCGAAGCTCCCCGCGCTCGTCGAGCGCACCGGCAACGGGCCCGAAGGCGGCGGCTCGATCACCGCGTTCTACACGGTGCTGACCGAAGGCGACGACCAGCAGGACCCGATCGCCGATTCGGCGCGCGCGATCCTCGACGGCCACATCGTGCTGTCGCGCGCGCTCGCCGAGGCCGGCCACTATCCCGCGATCGACATCGAGGCGTCGATCAGCCGTGCGATGACCGCGCTGATCGACGAAACGCATCTCGACCACGTACGGCAGTTCAAGCAGATGCTGTCGCGCTACCAGCGCAACCGCGACCTGATCGCGGTCGGCGCCTACGCACCGGGCCGCGACGCGCAGCTCGACCGCGCGATCGCGCTCTACCCGCGCATCGAAGCGTTCCTGCAGCAGGGCTTTCGCGAATGCGCGCCGTTCGCATCGAGCCTCACCGCGCTCGATGCGCTGTTCGACGCTTACGGAGGCTGATCCCGATGGCCCACGGCTTTCCCCTTCAGTTGCTGCTCGACCGCGCGCAGGAAGACCTCGACTCGGCCGCGAAGCAGCTCGGCACCGCGCAGCGCGACCGCACCGCGGCGGCCGAACAGCTCGACGCACTGCTGCGCTATCGCGACGAATATCACGCGCGCTTCGCGCAATCCGCGCAGAGCGGCATGCCGGCCGGCAACTGGCGCAATTTCCAGGCGTTCATCGACACGCTCGATGCCGCGATCGCGCAGCAGCGCACCGTGCTCGCCGCGGCCGAAGTCCGCATCGACGAGGCGCGGCCGAACTGGCAGCAGAAGAAACGTACCGTCGGCTCGTATGAAATCCTGCAGGCGCGCGGCGTCGCGCAGGAAGCGCAGCGCGACGCCCGGCGCGAACAGCGCGACGCCGACGAACATGCCGCGAAGATCCTGCGCATGCGGGCCGACGCGGCCCGTTCGTCGTAACCGACCACCGCCTTCGAACGAGAGAACCGTCATGCCTCCCCTGCCCCTGCTCGGCGCGCTGCTCGACACCGCCGGCGCCGCACTCAAGGCCGCCCGCGGCTCGGGTGCGTCCGCCGCCAACGACGCGTCGGCCGCCACGAGCGCCGTGCCGTTCGCGCAGACGCTCAAGCAAAGCGTCTCCACGCGCGGCGATACGGCCAACGCCGGTACATCGGACGTGTCGACCAAACCGGCTGCGTCGAAGCCGTCCGCCGGCGCGAAGCCGTCCGGCACGGACGACGACAAGACGACCGACGACACGACCGCGAACGCCGCCACCAACCCAGATGCCGCCGCCCTCGCGGCCGCCGCGGCCGTGCAGGCGCAACTGCAGGCGCGCCCGGACACCGCGACGCCGGCCGACGCGGCGACCGCCGCCGCTATTGCCACGCAGAAAACGGCCGTGTCCGGCCAGCCGGACGCCACGGCGACGCTCGCCGATCATGCGGCCAAGGAGGCGACCGCCCAGCCGATCGACCCGGCATCGAGCCGCGACGCGCTGCAAGCGGCGCTCGCGAAGCTGACGGGCGGCGCGGGCGCGATCACGATGCCGGCGACCGGCACGAGCGCCGCCGCCACGCCGACGGCGCCGGCAGCGACCGCGTCGAACGCCGCCGCGCCGCTGACGCCGAAAGTGCCGACGTTCGACCGCACGCTCGCCGACGCGAAAGGCGCGCTCGCCACCCAGCAGACGCCGACCCAGGTCACGCCGCAGACGCTGCAGGCCGACGCGAATGCGCAGTCCGGCGCCCAGCACGCGCTCGCGGCGGCCAGCAATGCGACGGACCCGGCCGCCAGCGCGACGCTCGCGGCCGGCGCAACGGCCGCCGCCGCAGCGCAGGCGAACCTGCAACTGTCGCCGGCCGCCGGTGCGATCGCCGCCGCCAACGCACACGCGCTCGCACCGCACGTCGGCACGGCCGACTGGACGGATGCACTGAGCCAGAAAGTGGTGTTCCTGTCGAATGCGCACCAGCAGAGCGCCGAGCTGACGCTCAACCCGCCCGATCTCGGGCCGCTGCAGGTCGTGCTGCGCGTCGCGGACAACCATGCGCATGCGCTGTTCGTGTCGCAGCACGCGCAGGTGCGCGACGCGGTCGAAGCCGCGCTGCCGAAGCTGCGCGAGGCGATGGAAGCGGGCGGGCTCGGGCTCGGCAGCGCGACCGTCAGCGACGGCGGCCTCGCTTCGCAGCAACAGCAGCCCAACCCGCAGCAGACCTTCGCCCACGGCCAGTCGTCGCGACGCGGGAACGGCGGACCGTCAGCCGTCGATGCACCTGTCGACGCCGCGCAATCCGCACCGGTCGCCGCGCGCGCGAGCCGCGCCGGCCTCGTCGATACGTTTGCCTGAGCATGGCCGCCGTGCCGTGCGCGCGCCGCGCCTAGCGGCCGTGCACCGCAGCCGCAGCCTCGCCGCGCGGCACGCCACCCTTGCGCGTGGCGACGATGAAGTCCGCCGCGCGTTCGCCGATCATCACCGACGGCGCATTCGTGTTCCCGCCGACCAGCGTCGGCATCACCGACGCATCCACCACGCGCAGCCCGTCGACGCCGCGCACGCGCAGTTGCGGATCGACGACCGCGCGCGCATCCGAGCCCATCCGGCAGGTGCCGACCGGGTGATAGATCGTGTCCGCATGCGCGACGATCGTCGCGCGCAGCTCCGCTTCGCTCTGGTCCGGCCGCGTGTACAGCTCGCGCCCGCCCTGCGATGCGAGCGGCGCCTGGGACAGGATGCGGCGCATCGCCTGCGTGCCGCGCACCAGCAGGTCGAGGTCGCGTGAATCGCTGAAGAAGCGCGGATCGATCAGCGGCGCGTCGCGCGCATCGCCGCTCGCGAGCGCGACCGTGCCGCGGCTGAACGGCCGCAGCGCGCACACGTGCAGCGAATAACCGAAGCCCCAGTGCATCTTGCGGTTGTGGTCGTCGACGAGCGCCGTGCAGAAATGCAGCTGCAAGTCGGGACGCTCGAGCGACGGATCGCTCTTGATGAAGCCGCCGGCCTCCGCGACGTTGCTCGTCATCATCCCGGTGCGGCTCGAGAAATAGCGCGCGAGCGCCGGCGTCATCTTCGCGATGCCGCGCAGGCACACGCCGACCAGCTCCGACGAATTCACGCGCGTGTTGATGATGAAGTCGATGTGGTCGATCAGGTTCGTGCCGACGTCCGGCGCATCCTGCACGACCGCGATCCCGTGCCGGCGCAATTGCTCGGCCGGGCCGATCCCCGAACACATCAGCAGTTGCGGCGAATTGAACGCACCGGCCGACAGGACCACTTCCGCGCGCGCGCCGAACGTCTCGACCCGCCCGTTGCGCGACACCACGACGCCGACCGCGCGCTTGCCGTCGAAGCCCACGCGCAGCACCGTCGCATCGGTGATCACGTGCAGGTTCGGCCGGTTGCGACCGTAGATATACGCGCGCGCCACGCTGCAGCGCGAACCGTCGCGATGCGTGACCTGATAGAAACCGACGCCTTCCTGCGTCGCGCCGTTGAAGTCGTCGTTCAGCGGATAGCCGGCGGCATGCGCGGCCTGGATGAATCGTTCGGAGAACGGATTGCGAAAGCGCAGATCGGAAACGGTCAACGGGCCGTCCGCGCCGTGCCACGCGTCGGCGCCGCGCTCGTTGCCTTCCGCGCGGCGGAAATACGGCAGCACCTCCTGCCAGCCCCAGCCCGTCGCGCCGAGCTGCGCCCACTCGTCGTAATCGCCCGGGTGGCCGCGCGTATAGATCATCGCGTTGATCGCGCTCGAGCCGCCCATCCCGCGCCCGCGCGGCTGGTAACCGCGCCGGCCGCCCAAGCCCGGCTGCGGCACCGTCTCGTAGCCGTAGTTGGTGCCGAGCTTGTACGGCACCAGCGCCGCGATGCCGACCGGCATGTTGACGAGCAGGTTGCGCTCCGTATGCGAGCCGGCCTCGATCAGCGCGATCGTCGCATCGGGGCAGGCATCGGCGAGACGGCCGGCCAGGCTCGAGCCGCCCGAACCGCCGCCGACGATGATGTAGTCGTATTGCATGTCACGTCTCCGTCGTGTCATGGAAGGCGCCCGGCACCGCCGCGCGACCGCGTCTCCTCTTGTGTTCGGGCATTGTAGGAACGGCTGTCCCGTGCGCGGCGCGCCGATTCGAGAGCGATTCCTCTAAACGCCCGCGTGAACTAAATTTAAGATGTATCGATGCGCTTCGCGCGATGCACCGGCCACGAGAAGCCGATTCGTCGCGAAACGGGAGGAATGACGATGCAGCGCAAGATCCTGCAGGCCGCATGTCGACCAAGTGATCCGGAAGTCACGCGCGCGGCCCGCATTTCATTTCAAACGGCGGCCCGCGCGACGATCCACGGCGCGATGCGCGCAGTCGGTCGAAATCGAACGGCACGTGTCATCCCCGACCGTTTGGATGGTGTGTCGGCGCCGTGGCACGATGCGCGGCGACCCGCCGTCGCGGCTATGTCGCGCTGCGCTGCCGCGGTGCGCCGGCCGACGCGCGCAAGACGGCATCGCGTGCCTGCTCGTCACCGTATCGGATCGTGCGCGCCTGCCGTGCGGCATGACTTTCGGACACGGACACCGTCGCGCGGATACGACGCCTGCCGCGCGCGGCAACCGGTTTTCGAACACCCGTCGCATCCGGCCCCGTGCCGGGCGACATGCATCACCCGATCCGCGTCGCCGCGCTCGCCGAGCGTGCGCGTGCGGCGTGACGGCCGGCCGATCAGCCAGGCCCAACTGGAGGAGACGACATGAAGAACGACCTGCCCGAACTGGCCCCGCAAGCATTGCCATCGGTCGATGCGCTGACGTCGCTGCTGCACGACCAGCGTGCGGCGTACCTGCGCGCACCGTACCCGGCATGGGACACGCGTGCGCAGCACCTGCGTGCGCTGCGCACGATGCTGATCGACCACGCGGATGCGCTCGCCGACGCGATCAGCGCCGATTTCGGCCATCGCGCGAAGCAGGAAGTGCTGCTGTCGGAAATCTGGATGGCCAAGGAAGAGATCGACGACGCGCTGAAGCACGGCAAGCGCTGGATGAAGCCGATCCGCAAGCCGATGAACAAGTGGCTGCGCCCGGCGCGCGCGAAGGTGATTCCGCAACCGCTCGGCGTGGTCGGCATCGTCGTGCCGTGGAACTACCCGGTGCTGCTCGCAGCCGGCCCGCTGATCTGTGCGCTCGCCGCCGGCAACCGCGCGATCATCAAGATGTCCGAACTGACGCCGCGCACGTCGGCGCTGTTCGAGCAGCTCATCGGCAAGACCTTCACGCGTGACCACGTCGCGGTCGTGAACGGCGATGCGGAAGTCGGCGCCGCGTTCAGCGCGCTGCCGTTCGACCATCTGCTGTTCACCGGCTCGACGCAGGTCGGCCGCCACGTGATGCGCGCGGCCGCCGACAACCTCACGCCCGTCACACTCGAGCTCGGCGGCAAGTCGCCGGCGATCGTCGGCCCGAATGCGCGCTTCGACGCGGCCGTCGATGCGATCGTCGCCGGCAAGACGCTGAACGCCGGCCAGACCTGCATCGCGCCCGACTACGTGCTGCTGCCGCGCGGGATGGAAGGCGCGTTCATCGAGCGCGCGCGGACCCGCTTCGCGAAGCTGTATCCGGACCTGTCGGCCAACGGCGACTACACGACGATCGTGTCGCCGCGCCACTACGCACGCCTGCAACAACTCGCGAGCGACGCGCAGGCGGCCGGCGCGCAGCTGCATCCGCTGTCCGACGCGCAGTCCGATCCCGCATCGCGCCGCTTCGTGCCGTGCGCGGTGACGCAGGTGCCGGCCGCGTCGCAACTGATGCAGGAGGAAATCTTCGGGCCGCTGCTGCCGCTCGTGCCGTACGAACGGCTCGACGAAGCGATCGCGTACGTCAATGCGCGCCCGCGTCCGCTCGCGCTGTACCTGTTCGACGAGGATGGCGGCACGATCGACCGCGTGATGCGCGAAACGATCTCGGGCGGCGTCTCGATCAACGAAACGCTGATGCACATCGCATGCGGCAGCTTGCCGTTCGGCGGAGTCGGTGCGAGCGGCATGGGCGCGTATCACGGCTACGACGGCTTCGTGACGTTCTCGAAGATGAAGCCGGTGCTCACGCAGGCGCGGCTGAACGCGCGCAACCTGCTCGCGCCGCCGTACGGCAAGCGCTTCGCCGCGCTGATCAAGCTGATGCTGAAGTTCTGAGCCAGGCGGGCCACACGCGTCGCGGCCCTGTCCAACCTGCCGCGCGGCATGGATGCCGCGCACGCAACCGTCACACGGGCCAGAGCGGCCCTTCCTGCATCGCGCCGATCTGCTCGCGCAGTTCGAGCACGCGCGCTTCCCAGTAACGATGCGTGTTGAACCACGGGAACGCGGCCGGAAACGCGGGATCGTCCCAGCGCCGCGCGAGCCACGCCGCGTAGTGGATCAGCCGCAGCGTGCGCAGCGCTTCGACCAGATGCAGCTCGCGCGGCTCGAATTCGCAGAAATCCTCGTAGCCCGCGAGCAGGTCGGCCAGCGCGCGCGACGCGCCTTCGCGATCGCCCGGCAGCAGCAGCCACAGATCCTGCACGGCCGGTGACATCCGGCTGTCGTCGAAGTCGACGAAATGCGGGCCGGCATCGGTCCACAGCACGTTGCTCGGATGACAGTCGCCGTGCGTGCGCAGCAGGCGAATCTCGCCCGCGCGCTCGAACGCGGCCTCGACGCCTTCGAGCGCGAGCGCGACCGCGGTCGCGTACGCCGGTCTTACGTCATCCGGAATGAAATCGTGTGCGAGCAGGTAGTCGCGCGGCTCGTAGCCGAACGTATTGATGTCGAGCACGGGACGCGCGACATACGGCTGCGTCGCGCCGACCGCATGAATGCGGCCGATGAAACGGCCGAGCCATTCGAGCGTGTCGCTGCGGTCGAGATCGGGGGCGCGGCCGCCGCGCCGCTCGAAGATCGAGAAGCGGAAACCGTCGAACGCGTGCAGCGTGCGGCCGTCGAAGGCGCGCGCGGGCACCGCCGGAATCTCGCGCGCGGCGAGTTCGGCGACGAACGCATGCTCTTCGAGAATCGCGTCGTCCGACCAGCGCGCCGGACGATAGAACTTCGCGACGACCGGCGGGCCGTCTTCGATACCGACCTGGTAGACGCGGTTTTCGTAGCTGTTGAGGGCGAGCAGGCGCCCGTCGGTGCGCAGGCCGGCCGGCATCAGCACGCTGTCGAGCGCGTCGAGCACGCACTCGGGCGTGAGGCCGGCGAACGGCGGGCTGGCGGGAGAAGCGGGAGCGGAAGTGGCGTCTGTCATGCCCCGCATTGTGCCGCCTGCCGGACCGAAAGACGAGCGTCGGTGCTTAGTGAAGCGCCGCGCCGGCCGGCAGAACGGATTCGCCGGTGTCGATCAGGTCCTCGAGAAAGAACGGCTCGGTGTTGAGTTCTTTCGACTCACCCGGCACGCCCGCGTACCAGGTCACCATGGCCATGTCGCCCAGGATGCGCTGGACGATGCCGCGCGCGCCTTTCGGCACCGCGATATGGGTAGTGCAGACGATCGACCCGATATGCATGATGGTTCCCCACTCTTGAATCTTGAAACCCGGCCCGCTGGCGAGCCGGCAAATGCGCGATCCGCGCCGCTCTCGGCGGAGCGTTGCGCGTGATCCCATTGTTCACGGTTTATCGAAGCGCGAAAAGAAGAAGAAGCAGGCGAAGTGCCGCGAATTCGTCGAATGTCTCCAATCAACCACTGCGCCGGGCATGTACTTGCCCACCCGGTTACCCCCATCATACCCTGTCGAATGTGACTGCCCGCCGAAACCGCCCGGCGTCGCCGTACGCACATGATTGACGCAACGCGCGTGCCGCTTCGCTTCGCCGCTGCGGAATCACCGGAACACTTCGCGCGACCGACCGGAATCACCTCGCACACGTCGCATGCCCATCGCTTTGCCCCCTTCGTCGAACGCTTGCGTGCGCAGCGACATCGGCCCCTTCCCGACGCACCCTATCGCCCGCGATGCGCGGCCGCGGACAGTGGTTGCGTTCGATGGCTGCCTTGCGGTACCTTAGGCTTTCATTCGCGTTCAACCGCATTCCGACACGATGTATCCGCTCACGTCCGCCCTCGCAAAATCCCGGCCGCAGTTCGACGCGCGGCCGCAGGCGTGCGTGCATCCGTCGGTCCTTCCTCCTCCTGTCGCACCGCCGCTCGTCTGCGCCGCGCCGCCCCCGCCGGCGGCACGCGCCGGCTGACTCGCCGGCTTTTCGTTTTCGTCTTCCATTCGCCCCGCTGGCTGTAGGTGCGTGCGTCGTGACGCACGGCACGTTGCCGCGCGCGAATGGAACGTTTCGATCCGTTCGACAGGTGGATTCACATGGTTTCGTTCAAACGCGCGCTCGCCGCGCATGGCGCGACGTCGCTCTTCGTGCTGCTGTGGAGCAGCGGCGCGATCTTCGCTGAACTCGGTCTGCGTCACGCGTCCGCGTTCGCCTTTCTCACTGCCCGTTTCGCGCTCGCATCGCTCGTGCTGCTCGTGCTGGCGTTCATGCGCAGACGGTGGCTGCCGCCGCGCGGCGAGCGGCGCATGGCCGCGCTGACCGGCTTGCTGATGATGGGCGGCTATTCGATCTTCTACCTGCTCGCGCTCGAGCGCGGCATCGCGCCCGGCGTGCTCGCGACGATACTCGGCGTGCAGCCGATCCTCACGCTCGCGATCGTCGAGCGTCGCTGGCAACCCGTGCGTATCGCCGGGCTCGCGCTGTCGCTCACCGGCCTCGCGCTCGTCGTGGGCCGTGGCGTGAGCGGCGGAACCGGCGGCCTGTCGGCGGCCGGCATCGCGTGCGCGCTGACGGCGCTCGTCGCGCTGACCGTCGGCTCGCTGCTGCAAAAGCGCGTACGCGCGGCGCCCGCCGACGTGCTGCCGCTGCAGAACGCGATCGGCCTCGCGCTGTGCGTCGCGATCGTGCCGTTCCGGCCGGTGTCGTTCGACATGAGCTGGGCGTTCGTCGTGCCGCTGCTGTGGCTCGGCATCGTGATTTCGGTGATCGCGCAACTGCTGTTCTACCGGTTGATGCAGCGCGGC
>NZ_BCPP01000104.1:0-11767 GCF_016586125.1 Burkholderia sp. E168m23 | reverse complement strand
CGATTTCGTGCGGCTGCCGCCGATCGCGACGGTCGTCGACGCGAAGGCGGGCGGCGACGCGCGCGAAACGCCGGTGAAGCTCACCGCGTCGCTGACCGAGGTCGGCACGCTCGAAATGCATTGCATCGCGACCGACGACGCGGCGCGCCGCTGGCGGCTCGAATTCCAGTTGCGCGGCGATGCGCCGGTGCAAGGTGACGATGTGGCGCTCGCGCGGCATCCGCGGCTCGACCAGGCGATCGAGCTGATCGAGCGCTCGTTCGGCAGCAAGGCCGCGGGCGTGACGCCGAAGGACACGCGCCGGTTGCGCGCGCAACTTGAACAGGTGCTCGGCGCGCGCGAAGACTGGGACGTCGCGCTTGCACGCGAACTGTTCGACGCATTGCTCGCGCGGGCGCGGCGGCGGCGCCGCTCGGCCGATCACGAGCGTGCGTGGCTGAATCTCGCCGGGTATTGCCTGCGTCCGGGTTTCGGTCATCCGCTCGACGCGTGGCGCATCGAGCAGCTGTGGCCGCTGTTCGACGACGGTATTCAGTACGTGACCGATGCACAGGTGTGGTCCGAGTGGTGGACGCTGTGGCGGCGCGTGGCCGGCGGCCTCGACGACGACGCGCAGACGCAGGTGCGCGACGCGATCGCGTTCCTCGAACCGTCCGACGACAAGCGGCGCAAGCTGCCGTTCGATCCGGCCAAGGTCGGTCCGGCCGACATGACGCGGTTGTCCGCGTCGCTCGAACGGCTGCCTGTCGCGCGCAAGGTCGAGCTCGCCGAGCGCTTGATCGCGCAATTGCAGAAGCCGGCCGACCGCGCGTTGTGTGCGTGGGCGCTCGGGCGGATTGGCGCAAGGCGGCCGTTCTATGGCAGCGCGCACAGCGTCGTGCCGGCGGAAATCGTCATCGGCTGGCTCGATGCGCTGTTCGCGCTCGACTGGAAGCAGGTCGAGCCGGCTGCATTCGCGGCTGCACAGATTGCGCGGATGACCGGCGACCGTTCGCGCGATCTGCCGGACGACACGCGCGAGGCCGTCATCAAGCGCCTGTCGGCCGCGAATGCATCGGTGGCGTGGATCGACATGGTTCGTGAAGCGATCGCGTTCGATGAAGCCGATACGGTGCGCGTGTTCGGCGAAACGCTGCCGGCCGGGTTGAAGCTGCTGGGCGATTGAGCGCAGCTTGGGATGCTTCGATCTCGTTCGCAGATCGAAGCATCCGGTCGACGTCGCACCAACCATGGCGCGACGTCGACGCCCGTTTCATTCAGGCGTGCGATACCGACACCGCATCGCGCCGTTTTTCCTCTGATTCGATTTCCACGCCGTCATGCGCCGCCGCCGAACGCCGCGCGAGATGAATCCCCGCGAGCATGCAGCGCACCGACCCGCCGGCCAGTTCGATCGTCGGCACGTCGAGCGGTAGCAGTCGCGCGGAGCGTTCGATCGTCACGCGCTGCTCGCCGGTCAGACAGTCGAACGCGCGCCGCGACAGCGCGAGCACGCGCCCATTCTTCCCCGACAATTCCAGCGTATTGCCCGCGAAATTCGCGATTTGCGATGCATCGAGCGCAATCACCGCGCGCCCCGTTTCGCTCAGGCGTTGCGCGATCTCGCCACGGCGGCGGCTGTCGGCGATCAGGTCGAGGCCGACCATCGCGAACTCGGTCGCGACGCTCATCATCACGTTCGTGTGATAGATCGGCCGCCCGTTCGCATCGGCCGTGTCGAAGCAGATCGGCTCGAAATTGAAGTGCGTGCAGAAGCGTTCGAGCGCGACCGGATCGGCTCGGCGCGAGCGCGCGGTGTACGCGATCCGTGCGACGTGATCGAACACCATCGCGCCGGTGCCTTCCAGGAACACGTCGTCGTATTCGAGGCCCGAGTAGTCGATCACGTCCTGCACGCGGTACTCGGCCTTCAGCATCTCGATCACGTCCGCACGCCGCTCGCGGCGGCGGTTCGAGCTGTGCATCGGATACAGCGCGACATGGCCGCCCGGATGCGTCGAGAACCAGTTGTTCGGGAACACGGAGTCGGGCGTGTCGCGCTCGCCGTGGTCGTCGAACACATGCACGCGCACGCCCGCATCGGCGAGCGTCTGCGCGGCGGCCGTGACTTCGTCGCGCGCGGCGGCCGATACCGACGACGTGTCGTGCGAATCGTCAGCGGCCGTGCGCTGGAACGCGTTGTCGGCCGCGGTCTGCGGGTTCGGCACGAAGCGGTGCGGCCGGATCATCACGACGGCGGACGGCGCCTGGATCGATACGAGATTCATGAAGGGCGGGAGCGAAGGGCAGGAAAACGGGCGGCGTACGGGCCGCCCGTGCATGACGGTCAGCGCGCGAACGCGGCGACGGCTTCGGTCACGAACGCCGCGTGGCCGTGCGCGATCGCGGCCGGGTCGTCGATCAGCGCGAACAGGTTCTTCGGATCGACGGCAGGCGGAATCAATGCGATCTCGACGCCCGCGTTGTGCTGCTGCGCGAGCGCGTACAGGTAGCGCAGCGCCGAGTAATCCTCGAGCGCGAAGCCGACCGAGTCGAACACCGTGACTTCATCCGCGCGTTGGCGGCCGGTCGTCTCGCGCTGCAGCACGCGCCACAGCTCGGTGACGGGGAAATCGGCCGGCATCTGCTGGATCTCGCCCTCGATGCGCGACTGCGGCTCGAATTCGACGAACACGCGGCCCGCGCGCAGCACGCCCGCTTCGAGTTCGGTCTTGCCCGGACAGTCGCCGCCGACCGCGTTCAGGTGCATGCCGGGCTCGATCATGTCGGCCGTGACGATCGTGGCAAACGCCTTGTCGGCGGTGACGGTCGTCACGATGTCGGCGCCGCGCACCGCGTCGGCGGTCGAAGCGGCGCGCACGATGCGCAAGCCGGGGTACGCGGCAAGGTTCCGCACGAGCTTGTCGGTCGCGTGCGAATCGACGTCGAACACGCGAATTTCGTCGATGCCGAGCAGCGTGTGGAATGCGATCGCCTGGAATTCACTTTGCGCGCCGTTGCCGATCAGCGCCATCGAGCGCGCATCGGGCCGCGCGAGCACCTGCGCGGCGAGGACCGACGTGGCGGCCGTGCGCAGCGCGGTGGTCAGCGTGAGTTCGGCGAGCAGCAGCGGGTAGCCGGTATCGACCTCGGCGAGCGCGCCGAACGCCATCACCGTGTGCATGCCGCGCGCCGCATTGACGGGGTGGCCGTTCACGTACTTGAACGCGAACAACGACGCGTTCGCCACAGGCATCAGCTCGATCACGCCGTCGCGCGAGTGGCACGCGACGCGCGGCGACTTGTCGAAATCGGCCCAGTGCAGGTAGTCGGCGCGCAGCGTGTCGACCAGTTCGCGCAGGAACGTCGTGACGCCGGTTTGGGCGATCAGGCGGGCGGTGGCGGGAACGTCGAGGAAGCGAGTCATCGGTCTGTCTCCATATTCGGTGCCGGTACGGGGGGCCGGCGTTCTGGTCGACCGGCCGGGGCTTCGGCGCGAATCCGGGCTTCCTGGAAAGGCAGCGGCGCGGCGGGTCGGCCGGTCGATGGAGTCATTATTTCCGCGAGTCGAGCCAACAAAAAGACGGCAAAAGTGGCAGATTTATCGATAGACTTGGCAAATTGCCAGCCCATTCCGGCAGTTTGATCAATTCAAGCTGGCCGGCATGCGCCGCCTCCGGCACGCTGGCGGCCGGTTCACGCTCAACAGGAAAGCCGTTCATGATCACGCTCGACGACGTCGACCGTCAGCTCATCGCGCTGCTGCGCGACAACGCGCGACTGCCTGTCGTCGCGTTGGCGAAAGAATTGCGCGTGGCGCGCGCGACCGTGCAAAACCGGCTCACGCGGCTCGAGAAGAACGGCGTGATCGTCGGCTATACGGTGCGGCTCAAGCCGGCCGCCGAACGGCACCGGATTCGCGCGCTGATGTCGATCGCGGTGCAGGGCAATCGCGGCGCGGAGGTGGTGAAGGTGCTGCGCGGGCATCCGAACGTCGCGTCGATCCACAGCACGAACGGGCGCTGGGATCTCGTCGCCGAACTGCATGCCGATTCGCTCGAGCACTTCGATCGTGTGCTCGGCGCGATCCGCTTGATCGACGGGATCGCCAATACCGAGACGAGCATCCTGTTGTCGACGCACAAGGCGTGACGCGGGCAGGGCCGCGCCACGTTCCTGCACGCGGTCAGGCGCCGGCCGCCGATTCCGGAAACACCGGCTCGCCGAGCGTCAGCATCAACCGGTTCGCCCACGCGAAAATCGCGATCGCGTGCGACAGGTCGAGAATCTCCTCATGCGTGAGCCCTTCGGCTTCGAGCGCGGCGATGTCGCTTTCGTTGATCGCGTCGGGCCGTTCGGTCAACGCGATCGCATAGCGGACGATCGCGCGTTCGCGCGCCGTCGTGCCGGCCGTCGCC
This sequence comes from Burkholderia sp. E168m23, assembly GCF_016586125.1. Lineage (NCBI taxonomy): Bacteria > Pseudomonadati > Pseudomonadota > Betaproteobacteria > Burkholderiales > Burkholderiaceae > Burkholderia > Burkholderia sp. E168m23. The sequence continues at coordinate 7,370 of NZ_BCPP01000104.1, read as the reverse complement.
GGATCGTCGAACACCTGCTCGATCGCATCGGTGCGTTTCGCGAGTTGCGCGAAGCGCTGCGCATGCACCGATGCGCAGTACACGCAGCCGTTCACGCGCGACACCGCCGTGCTCGCGAGTTCGCGCTCCGCGCGCGACAGCCCGCCGGGGCCGTACATGATCGCGTTGAACACGCCCGAGCGCTGCCGCAGGATCTCGGGAAGATGGACGAGCAGCAGGTAATAGTCGGACGTTTTCGCTTGCGGATGGCTCGCTTCGAGCACCGCGAGTTGTTCGGGCGTCGCGGCGTCGAGCGAGACCGTGTCGAGCCACGCGCGCCAGCCGAGCGTGTCGGATGTGAAGCCGTGAGTGGCCGTCGTCATGCGGCCTCCTTTGCGGCACGTGCCTGAAGTGCCCGCGCGGCGGCGGCGACACGCAACTGATACGCGACGAACGCGACGAGCTGCGACAGCGCGACGATCGCGGGGGTCGTGAGTCCGGCCGATTTCAGCGCGTCGAGATCGGATGCGCGCGCGTCGACCGGGGCGTGCGTCAGGCGCTTCGCGTGCAACAGGATCGCGCCGAGGCGGCGCGGCAGTGCGTCGAGCGCGTCGGCATCGGCTCGTTCGATGTCGGCAAGCGTGCCGCCTGCGTCGAGCAATCGGGCGCGATAGATGTCGGCCAGCGCGTGTGCATTCGACTGCTGCGCGACATACCGTGCCGCATGCAGCCGCTCGATCAGTGAAAGATCGGGCAGCGCGGGATCGAACAGCGCGGCTTCGCTCAGTCGCGTCGGAAGCAGCACCTTGTCGCGGGCGCGGCGCAGCGCGGCGACGGCGTCGCCTTCCCGCAGGCCGGCTGCCGCGTCGATCATATCCGGCGCGGCGGCCGGCGTGATGGAGTCAGTCATCGGTTCGGTGTTCCTTCATCGTCAAAGTGATCGAGGGCATCGGCGTCGCGCCATTCGTCGCCTTGCAGTTCGGCATTCGCGTAGGCGACGAGCGCGTCGTAGTGGCGGTCGCGATCGGCATCGAACAGTCGGCTCGCAATGCCGCGCGCGAGCCGCTGCGCGCCCGCGCTGATCGCCGGGATATCGCCGGACAGCTTGCCGTGGCTCAGGCTCGCCGCGTGGTTGAAGCAGTGGATGCGCGTGACGGCCGGGCACGCGCCGCGCTCGCGTTCCTGAAACGCGAACGCGGGGCCGAGATCGGGCGACTCGGCGAGCTCGTCGAGCCACAGCGCCGGTTCCGGCCGATAGCGATCCTTCCAGCGCCGCACGTGCGCGCCGAACGACGCGAATTCGTCGCGCGTCGTCCAGTCCGAATGAAAGCCCGTCGCGAAGATCAGGAAATCGACGGTGTAGCGGCCGCGCGGCGTCGTCACGTCGAGGCCGTCCGCATGGTCGGCGAGCGTCTCGATCGGGCTGCCCGCATGGAAATGCGCATGGTCGTGGCGCGAGACGCGCAGCACGCTGTCGCGCGGCGGCGGCGTCTGCGACGTGAGCGCGTAGTGCATGAAACGCCACTTCGTCGCGTCGTCGAGATCGGCGTAGCCGTGCACGAGGCCCGGGCTGCCGATGCCGGTCAGCTTGTTGATGCGCGGAATGTCCGCGCGACGGAAGAACAGGTCGACGCGCGCGGCGCCCGCTTCGAGCGCGGTGCCCGCGTTGTCGAACGCGGATGCGCCCGCGCCGACCACGCCGACACGCTTGCCCGCGAGCGCCGCGAAATCGATGGGCTCGGACGAATGGGCCCAGCGCGAGCGCGGCGCGCGCTGCGCGACGGGCGGCACGTACGGGCCGCCGAGACCGTCGCGGCCGGTCGCGAGCACGACGTGCCGCGCGAGCAGCGTCTGCGCTTCGCCGTTGCCGCGCACGTCGAGCGCGAGCAGCCCGTCGTCGCGCGGGCGCAGCGCGACGAGCGTCGTGTCGTTGCGCACCTGCAGGTCGAGCACGCGCCGATACCAGCGCAGGTAGTCCATCCATTGCGGGCGCGGGATCTTGTACAGCGCGTCCCACGCGTCGCGGCCGTATTGCGCTTCGAACCACGCGCGGAACGTCAGCGCGGGCAGCCCGAGCGCGGGGCCGGCAAGCTGCTTCGGCGAACGCAGCGTCTCCATCCGCGCGAACGTGACCCACGGGCCTTCGTAGCCGGCCGGCGCGCGGTCGATCACGCACTGGTTGTCGATGCCGAGCAGGCGCAGTTCGGCGGACGCCGCGAGCCCGGCCATGCCACCGCCGACGATCGCCACGTCGAGCACGCGCACGCCGTCCGCTTCGCGCGGCGGCACCCACGACGGCGCGGGCAGGTCGAGCCAGCGCAGGTCCTGCGCGAGCCGGGCTTCGAGTGCGTCGAGTTGGGCCGTCATGCGGCCTCCGGGCGCGCGCGGCGGGTGCGTGTCGGGCGAGGCGGGCGCGCGGTGCGGTCGGTGCGCAGCCGGTCGCCGCGCAGCAGCGCGTCGTGCGCGGCGGCGTCGTGAAAGATCACGTCGTCGAGCAGCGTGCGCGTCGTGCGATGCAGCGCGTCGAGCAGCGCATCGACGGCCTCCGTGCGCGCCTTGCCGGCCGGCGTCGCGACGCCGAACGCGAACGGAATGTCGACGTCGAGCGCGCGCGCGACGACACCCTCCACCGGCAGCGCGACGCCGGTGGCCGGATCGACGATGCCGATCCCGATGCCCGCGCGCGCGGCCATCACCGCATTCAGTGACGCATTGGTTTCGATGAACACGCGCGCGTCGACCCGTGCGGCCGCGAATGCGGCATCGATCCGCTGGCGCAGCCGGTGCCGGTTCGCGACCGTCACGATGCGGCGTCGCGCGAGGTCGCGCAGCGCGATACGCGGCTGCGCCGCGAGCGGATCGTCGGCCGGCAATACGGCGACGCAGGGCGTCTGCGCGATCCAGTGCACGTCGAGCCCGGCATGCGCCATCGGCAGCGTGACGACGCCGACATCGGCCGTGCCGGCCAGCACCTCGTGCACGACATGCTCGGCCGATTCGCTGCGCAACTGGTAGTGCGGCGCGTGCGCGTCGTCCGGCAGCGCGGCGAGCGCGGCCGGCACGAGCGTGGCCGCGAGCGACGGCGTGGCCGCGATGCGCACGGGTTCGGCGGTTTCATCGCCGAGCGCGCGGGCCCGCGCCTCGATCGCGCGCAGGCCGACCAGCGAGCGCTCGACTTCCTCGTACAGCAGGAACGCGCGGCGCGTCGGCGTGACGCGCGGGCCGTGCCGGTCGAACAGCGCGTAGCCGAGATCGGCTTCGAGTTCCTGGATCTGCCGCGTGACGGCCGGCTGCGAGCGGCCGAGCAGTTCGCCCGCGCCGGTCACGCTGCCGGCCGACATGACCGCGGAAAAGGCTTCGAGTTGATGCAGCTCCATGACGCGTTCCGATGATGCAATTTGCGCATTGTAGGAGCGTGAGCATGCACGATTCATATAATGATTTTTGCTATCGACAGCGGGAAAACTGCGAAGGGCGCGACCGACGCGGCGGCCGGCCCTGCGCGCATGCGCGCCGGTTGTGCGGGGTGACGAGAACGAAACGCCAATCGAATCAACGCGATGCGATGCATGCCCGCATGTCGGTGGATGCAGCGGGCATTCACGTCGATCGCGAACGTCATCCGCTTCGCGCCGCCTGCGATATCGATATGCACAAAACTTCGTTGGAACGCTATGACCCGGATGGTTACATGCCCTCACTCTTTTCGATTGACTGAAGCTGGGGGACGCATGAACGTTTCGGGGAACGACGCACGCGGCGCATGGCGGCGCGTGCTGGGCACGGTGGCGGCGCTCGCTGCCGCATGGGGTTTGTCGACGGGCGGCGCGCTAGCGGCCGGCGTGTCGGGCGAGCCGGTGGTGATCGGTGTGAGCGGGCCGCTCACGGGCCAGGACGCGCAGTACGGCGAGCAGTGGAAGCGCGGCTTCGATCTCGCGCTCGACGAGATCAACGGCAGCGGCGGCATTCACGGCCGGCCGCTCGCGATCGACTTCCAGGACAGCCGCAGCGATCCGCGCCAGGCGGTGGCGATCGCGCAGAAGTTCGTCGCCGATCCGCGCATCGCGATCGAGCTCGGCGATTTCTCGAGCGCGACGTCGATGGCCGCGTCGCCGATCTATCAGCGCGGGCAACTGATCCAGTTCGGCTTCACGAATTCGCATCCGGATTTCACGAAGGGCGGCGACTATCTGTGGAGCACGGCGCTGAGCCAGGCCGAGGAACAGCCGCTGCTCGCGCGCTACGCGGTGAAGGAACTCGGCTTCAAGCGGATCGCGGTGCTGTACCTGAATACCGACTGGGGGCGCACCAGCAAGGACATCTTCGCGAAGGCGGTGACGGGGCTCGGCGCGCAGGTCGTCGCGGCCGAAGGCTACCAGCCGGCGGAGAAGGATTTCCGTTCGACGCTCGTGCGCATCGGTGAATCGAAGCCCGATTCGATCGTGCTGATCTCCTATTACGCCGACGGCGCGCAGATCGTGCGCCAGGCGCGCACGTCGGGCGTTGCACTGCCGATCGCGGCGGTGGGCTCCGTGTATTCGCCGAAGTTCCTCGAACTGGGCGGCACGGCCGTCGAAGGCGTCTATACGGAGTCGAACTTCTTCCCGGCCGAACCGCGCCCCGAGGTGCAGGCGTTCGTGCAGCGCTATCGCGCGAAATTCCACGCCGATCCCGATTCGTTCGTCGCGCGTGCTTACGATGCGCTGATCCTGTCGGCCGAGGTGCTGCGCCGCTACGGCACGACGCGCCAGGCCGCGCACGACGGCTTCGCGAAAGTGAGCGACGTGCCGAGCGTGATCTTCGGCAAGGTGCGTTTCGATCCGCAGACGCGCCGCGTCGCCGGCGCGCGCACGGTCTATCTGGTCGTGAAGCAGGGGCAGTGGGCGCTGTGGGACGGCGCGAAGCCGCAGCTCGCGGCGCGCTGAACCCGACATGAACCGCCTGCACCTGACGGACGCATCGTGATGGCTTCCTGGCTCGACTACACGCTCAACGGCCTCATCGTCGGCAACATCTACGCGCTGCTCGCAGTCGGGCTCGCGCTGATCTTCGGCGTGTCGCACCTGATCAACTTCGCGCACGGCTCGGTGTACATGGTCGGCGCGTTCATCGGCTGGCTGTGCCTGACGCGCTTCGGGCTGCCGCTGCCCGTCGCGCTCGCGGCGGTCGTGGTCGGCTGCGGCGCGCTCGGCATCGCAATCGAACGGATCGGGCTGCGGCCGCTGCGCCATGCCGCGCGCATCGCGCCGTTGCTCGCGACGATCGGCATCAGCTTCATCCTCGACCAGCTCGCGCAGCTCGCGTTCGGCGCGGACCCGCGCGCGGTGCCGACGCCGCTACCCGACTGGCACGTGCGGATCGCCGGCGCGACGCTCGGCTCGCTCGACTTGCTGATCGCGGGCATCGGCATCGCGGCGGCCGCGCTGCTGTACGGCTTCCTGCGCTTCACGCGCCTCGGCTGGGCCGTGCGCGCGACCGCGCAGGATCGCGACGCGGCGCTGCAGATGGGTGTCGACGTCGATCGCGTGAACCAGACCGTGTTCGCAATTGCGTGCGCGCTCGGCGGCGTGAGCGGGCTGCTGGTCGGCATGTACTACAACAGCATCGATCCGGCGATGGGTTTCCAGGCGACGCTGAAGGGCGTGGTCGCGCTGCTGATCGGCGGCCTCGGCAACGTGCCGGGCGCGATCGCGGGCAGCCTGCTGCTCGGTCTCGTCGAAAGCTACGGCGTCGCGCTGTTCGGCACCAGCTATCGCGACCTGTTCGCGTTCGGGCTGCTGATCGTATTCCTCGTGTGGCGGCCGAACGGCTTGTTCAGCGCGAATCGCGCGCTGCCGCCCGAGCCGATGACGGGTACGTTCCTCGCCGCCGCGAAAGCCGTTCGCGTGCCGCGCCCGCTGCTCGTCGCGCTGATCGCGGCGGCGGCCGTGCTGCCCTGGCTCGGTGCATCACCTTACGTGTTGCAGACGCTCACCAACGCGTGGCTGTACGGGCTGCTCGCGCTGAGCCTCACGCTCGTCGCGGGCACGGTCGGGCAGATCTCGCTCGGCCACGCCGCACTGCTCGTGATCGGCGCGTATGCGTCGGCGCTGCTGTCGTCGGATCTCGGCTGGTCGCCGGCCGTGACGATTCCGTGCGCGGGCGCGATCACCGCCGTGCTCGGCACGCTGCTCGTCTATCCGGCGTTCCGGCTGCGCGGGCACTACGTGTCGATCGCGACGCTCGGCATCGGCGAAGTGGTGAGCCTCGTGATCCTGAACTGGGACGGCCTGACGCGCGGCCCGCTCGGCATCACCGGCATCGCGCCGCTGCCGTGGGCGACGACCGCGCGCGCCGCGTACTGGTTCACGTTCGCGGTGCTCGTCGTGTTCGCGCTCGTGCAGGTGCGGCTGCTGCGTTCGCATCTGGGCCGCACGCTGCGCGCGGTGCGCGAGGACGACGTCGCCGCGCGTGCGCACGGCATCGCGCCGAACCGCTACAAGGCGATCGCGTTCGCGGTCGGCGGCGTCGCGGCCGGCGTGAGCGGCGGCATCGCCGCGCATCTGTACAGCTACATCAATCACCAGACCTTCGATTCGCAGGTGTCGATCCTCGCGCTGACGATGGTGATCCTCGGCGGGCTCGGCAACGTGCTCGGCGGCATCGTCGGCGCGATCGCGCTGATCGGGCTGCCCGAGTTGTTCCGCTGGGCGGCCGATTACCGGATGCTGATCTACGGCCTCGTGCTGCTGCTGCTCGTCCGGTTCCGGCCGCAGGGCCTGCTCGGCACGGTGTGAGGAGGAATGCGATGACCACCACTCGACCCCTGCTCGACGTGCAGGGTTTGACGCGCCGCTTCGACGGCGTGACCGCGCTCGACGGCGCGAGCCTGACGCTGGCCGACGGCGAACTGCTGAGCGTGATCGGCCCGAATGGCGCGGGCAAGTCGACGCTGTTCAACCTGATCGCGGGCGCCGACCGGCCCGACGCCGGCCGCGTGACGTTCGACGGCCGCGACATCACCGGCACCGCGCCGGAACGGCTCGCGGCGCTCGGCATTGCACGCACGTTCCAGCACGGCCGTGTGTTCGGCAACCTGAGCGTGCTCGACAACGTGCTGATCGGCGCGCATGCGCGGCTGCGTGCGGCACGGCCAGGCTGGCCGGCGCTCGGCGCGGCCGCCGAAGTGCTGCGCGCGCTCGTGCGGCCCGCGTCGGTGCGGCGCGAGGAAGCCGAACTGCGCGAAGAAGCGCGCGCGATCGTCGCCGGGTTCGGCGAACGGCTCACGCCGCGCATCGATCATCCGGCGCACAGCCTGTCGTATGCGAACCGGCGGCGCGTGGAGATCGGCCGCGCGCTCGCGCTGCATCCGCGTCTGCTGCTGCTCGACGAGCCGACGGCCGGGATGAACG
>NZ_BCPP01000103.1:0-11787 GCF_016586125.1 Burkholderia sp. E168m23 | reverse complement strand
TCCCTACGCTATCGGTGTTGTCCATGGCCGTTTGGTGAGACAGCCTCGGCGCGAGGACGAAGCGATCGCCACGGTCAAGGCATTGCAAGCGGCGGGGTGGAACTACAGCGCCGGCCTCGCGCAAATCAATCGCGACAACTGGTCTCGTTACGGATTGACCGCGAGGACCGTCTGCGACGTCTGTCGGAACCTGAGCGTTGGTGCGGCTATTCTTCGGGCATGTTTTCGGCGGGCTCGCCCTATTCATGCCCATCCACAAGAGGCGTTGCGCGCTGCGCTGTCGTGCTATGCGAGCGGGAATTTCGTAACCGGTTTTCGCGTCGGATATGTGCGACGGATTACGGAAGCAGCGGCGTCGGGCGACACTTTCGTTCCTGCGCTGACGTCATCTGCAACGCCGATTCCGGTGATACGCGACCGTGTGACTGGGTCTAGGGCTGAGAGCCGCGGGCGCTCGACTCCTGTGTCTCCTCCATCCTCGAACCCGAACGACGATACAGCGCGAAGCCAAAATAACGGTGGAGTCGAAGGCAGTGCCGTTATTTTCTGAGCAAGGAAGGTGGAATTCGGCTGGATGGAGTGCATTATGAAATCTGTATTCCTAATTAGCATAAGCGACGTGAGACTGAGAAAAACGTGTGTTGCGTGGATCTCGTCGAATTGGCGCCGCATTGCAGTGCTCGGCGTGCTCGTCATGGCAACCCCTCCGGCATCTGCACAACTCAGTCAGGTCAATACCTTGCTGATCACTATTCAGAACACGTTGCTCGGTGTGGGCGGGGTGGTGTGTTCGATTTCCATCATCTGGGCCGGCTTCAAAATGATGTTTCAGCACGCCCGGTTTGGCGATATCGCGCATGTTTTCGTCGGTGGCCTTTTCGTTGGCTGCGCAACGGTCATTGCTGGCATGTTGATTCCGACGGCCTAACGTGAACACGGAGCTGATTGTGAACACACTCTCCGACCCCGTATTCAAAGGCTGCACGCGGCCAGCGATGCTATGGGGCGTTCCACTTGTACCGCTGTTGATGGTCGCTGGCGGCATGCTGATCCCGGCAATCTGGGTATTGATGGCGAGTGCGCCTTTGGGTGTCGCAATCGTACTGTTGATCGTTCCCGTGTTCGCGACGATGCGCATGATTACGCGTCAGGACGACCAACGTCTCGCTCAGCGCATGCTACGCGTGAAAATGAGACTGTGCCAGCGCAACCGGCGCTTCTGGGGCGCGCATGCCTATGCGCCGATCCGATTGAAGGCGCGAGGGTGACATGAGCACACCGTCGGCACACGCAACCCTCGTACCGCGCGAAGTGGTGCTCGCAGATTTCATCCCATTTTCGTCGCATGTCACGGACCGCGTGATTCGCACACGCGAGGGTGACTATATACAAATCTGGAAAATTCCCGGGATTGCATTCGAGACGGCCGATCCTGCCGATATTCTCGCGCGCCATGTCACCTTCAATCAGCTGGTGCGCAATCTGCCGGGTGGCCACGTCGCGCTATGGACGCATCGGCTGCGGCGGCGTACCGCGGACAGGTTCGAGACGACCTATCTCAACCGATTCTGTCAGGACTTAGCTGAGCGCTACTACGCGAGCTTTGCCGGTTACACGATGATGACCAACGAGCTCTACGTGAGCGCCGTATATCGTCCTCACCGGACGCGATTGGGGCGGCTGTTCAGCCGTGCAGCACGCCGTACAGTTGACGACATTCAGCGCGATCAGCAAGACGCATTGCGTGCGCTGGCCGATATCGCCGCGCAGATCGAGACTGGTCTCAAACCGTGGTCGCCATGCGCGCTCGGTGTGTATGAACGCCGCGATCCATTGACCAAGCGACTCTGTCGCTATTCCGCCGCGCTCGAGATGCTTGGTTACCTAGTCAACGGAACGTGGGAGGCGGTACCGGTTGGATACGGTCGAATTTGCGACACGTTACCAACCTCGCGCCTGTTCTTCCACCGTGAGAAGCTCGAGATCCGCACACCTACGCGCACCCGCTATGCGGCGTTGCTCGACCTGAAGGACTATCCGGAGCAAACCGAGCCAGGCATGCTCAATGGATTGCTCTACGGCGACTTCGAGTACATCGAAACGCAAAGCTTTACCGTGCTTGACCGTCCCAGTGCCAAGGAGGCGCTCGAGCGCCAGCGCAACCAACTGATTGCGGGAGATGACGTTGCTGTCTCGCAAATCGAGGCAATGGATCAGGCCGCGAACGATCTCGTCAATGGCGATTTTGTTTTGGGCGAGTACCACTACACGTTGGCTGTGCTGGGAGATACCTTGGATGAGGTAGTGCGGCATGTCGCCCAAGCACGAACGAAGCTTGCAGACGCCGGCTTCCAGAGTGCGCTCATTGATCTGGTCGCCGATGCTGCGTGGTTCGCGCAGTGCCCCGGCAACTGGCGATACCGACCGCGAGAGGCGAAGCTCACATCACGCAACTTTTGCGCGATGGCCAGTTTGCATAATTTCGCGACTGGAAAGCGAGAGGGTAATCCGTGGGGCGAAGCTATCACGATTGTCAAAACGCCCAGCGGGCAACCGCTCTATCTGAATTTTCACGCGACGCCCGAGAAAGTCGACTCAAACGACGAGAAGGCGCTTGCCAACACGCAGATCATCGGCCGAGCCGGTGCAGGCAAGACTGTGCTTGAACTGTTTCTGCTCGCGATGGCAATGAAGTACGGTGTGATGGGCGTGCTCTTCGACAAGGACCGAGGAGCGGAAATCGGGATTCGCGCCATGGGTGGTCAATACACGGTATTTCACCGTGGTGAGCCCACCGGCATGAACCCGTTCCAGTTGGAGGCGGACGAGGCGACACACAGTTTTTGGATGCGTCTCGTGTGCAAGCTGGTCGACAACGGAGTACCGCTGTCCGCGAAGGATGAGCTCGATATCTCTCGCGCGATCCGGGAGGTTGCACGCATGGATCGATCGCTGCGTCGGTTGTCCATGGTCAGGCAACTGTTGCCAAACGTTGGAGATAACAGTCTTCATGCGCGGCTTGCCAAATGGTGCGCCGGCGGGCGCCTCGGGTGGGTGCTCGATAACCCGGTTGACCGGATTGATCTAGATGCGCACCGATTGTTCGGTTTTGACGACACAGAACTGCTCGACGATCCGGAGGTATGTGCGCCACTGACGATGGTGCTGCTGCATCTGACCGAACGCCTGATCGATGGGCGGCGTTTCATCTATGTGATGACCGAGTTCTGGAAGCGCCTGCGCGACCCGGTGTTCAGCGAGTTTGCCAACGACAAGCAAAAGACCATTCGCAAGCAAAACGGCCTAGGTATTTTCGATACCCAGTCCCCTGCGGATGTGCTTAGCAGTCCAATCTCTCGTGCGCTTGTAGAGCAGACGGCTACATTTTTCTTCCTCCCCAACCCGAGCGCAGACCACGATGATTATGTCCACGGTTTCAAGCTGACCGAAGCAGAATTCAACATTGTGAGACGCATGGGTGAGCACAGCCGGCTGTTCTTGGTCAAGCAGGGTCATCGTTCGGCAATCGGGCGACTCGATCTCTCGGGAATGGGCGACGTGCTCGATGTCCTGTCGGGCACGTCAGACAATGTTGCGTTGCTCAATACGATCCGGGCCAAGGTCGGGGACGACCCCGATGTGTGGTTGCCGCGCTTTCATGATGCCCTGACTGCTCGCCGGCGCCAGACGAGTGCGTTTCAAACCGCATTGTCGAGCACCGCTACACACGCGCAAGGTGGTGTTCTATGAATGGCCTCTTCAGCGCGGTGGGCGGTACGCTCGAAAATGGTATGCACACGTACGTAAGCGATGCATCGTCTGCGTTGTCGTCCGCGTTAGTACCCGCGGCTACCACGGGAGTGGTGATCTGGGTTCTCGCGTATGGCATGGCAGTGATTCGCGGAGAGGCACACGAGCCGGTGCCGGCATTTGCGTGGCGAGGTATGAAAGTCGTCATCACGCTCGCGTTTGCGCTAAGTGCGGGGCTGTACCAGTCCCAGGTCGTCAGTGCCGTGAGCGAGACGACAACCGGCGTCGCCCAGGCAATTCAGACAGCAGCCGTTCGTACCGGCGCAGGAAATGTTGGATGCGGGTCAGTTGAACAAGCGAGCGAGGCAAGCGAGCATGCTGTGGGCATTTACCGGACGCTCGATTGCTATGATCGGCAGCTTAACCTCGTGGTCGACGCCTATTTCGACAAAGCGACCCATGAAGGTCTGAGCATGAGCGGCATCGTCGCAGGTATCGGCGACCTCGCTTGTGGTCTGGTTGCCGCCTTCGGGGGCGCAATCTTTCTGATGGTGCTCGGCGTCGAAGTGATGATGGCACGCATGCTGCTCGACCTCGTACTTGCGCTGGGTCCCATATTCATTGTGTGTGGAGCATTTAGTCCTACTGTTAGATTTTTCGAAGCATGGACTGCCAAGCTCGTGAACTATGCGCTGTTGCAAGTGTTGGTTGCGGCTTTTCTTGGTCTCGCGCTCGCGGCGTTCTCGGCCAACCTCGCACCGTTTCAAGTAACGACTGCTGATCCGGACGCTTCTGCCGATGCGTTGGCCGCTGCCGCCCGTCAAGCACTTCAAGCAAGCGCCCCGTGGGCGGCGGCTTTCGGCATGTTTGTTACATCTATGCTACTGGCGACGATTGGGTGGCAATTGCCGGCCGTGGCTTCGGGGCTTGCGGGCGGTGCGACTGTCTCAGGCTTTGGAGCGTTTGTCGCCGGCTACGCATCCAGACAGGCGGCCGGTGCGATGGCCTTCGCACTGCGCAGTGCAAACCGAAACGCGTCTTCCGGCGGTCGAATATCTAGGCCTGGCGCATTGGTGAGCACCGCCTCGCCGCATCCTCCAGCCTATCAACGGGCTGCACGCGAGCAGCTTGACCGTGCGCACGACTGAACAGGAAGCGAAGCCATGAAGCGATACCTATTCACGCATGTACTGATGTGCGCCATTGTCGCGGGCTCGGCGTCGTTTATTGAGCCGGCGAAAGCGGAAATCTATTCGGTCTATGACGAAAAGAACGTCGCCCAGGCGATCGCGATGGTCGGGCAGCTCAAACAACAAGTGCAGCAGGAGATGGCGTTGTACCGCTCAATGAGCGGCGCGCGCGGCTTTGGTGCGTTGCTGGATAGACCGGGGGTGGTTAATGCGTTGCCGGGCAATTGGCAACGCGTGTATGCAGCGATTCGCGAGGGAGGGTATGCCGGGTTGACTGGTCCGGCCCAGGCGCTGCGTGCGCAAAGCAAGCTCTACGACTGTGAAGATCAGCATGGCATCGATCAGCGAATTTGTCAGCGTGCATTAAACAAGCCATTTCAGGATAAGGCACTTGGCCTGCAGGCATATCAGACCGAGCTTGCCGAACTCGACCGGATTGAACGTCTGATGCGGCATATCGATACGACACGGGATCCGAAGGGTATCGCGGAGCTGCAAGCACGAATCCAGTCGGAGAGTGTGGCAGTCGGCAACGAAATGACGAAGTTGCAGATGTTCAAGATGCTCGCGGAAACCGAGGATCGCTTGATTGCCGAGCAGCAGACTGAACTGCTTCTTAAGCGAGCGGGCAACACGCGGCGACTTCAGGATCAGATGGTGCCGATCACGTTTGGTCGATAAGGAGAACTGCAATGACGCGACGCCGGATGATATGCGTGCTTATCGGGCTGAGCATGTCGATGTCCGGATGCAACGGTGTGCCGTCCAGGCTCGTGCTACCCGATGGAGCTCACCGCGTACCGGTCAATCAGCAACTGCCGGTGCCTCCGGGGGCGAACCTGCGGCTGGATGGAGCTTGTCCGTGAACGATCAAAGCGATTATCGGCGTGCGCTTGATTTTGAGGCGTCGCTCACCGCATTGCAGGCATGCTCCGAACGTCGCGCATGGCAAGTGGCGTTTGCCGCCGTTATTGTTGCGATCGGTTCGGTAGCGGCGCTTGCCGTGATGATGCCGTTTTATCGCGTGGTGCCGTTGCCTATCGAGGTGAACAAGCTCACCGGCGAGGCGCAATTCATCGAGGTGCTCGACGCAAAACACGTGCCGCTGCGTGAGATCGAAGATAAGCACTGGGTCGAAGTCTATGTACGCACTCGCGAGCGCTACGACTGGGGACTGTTGCAAATGGATTATGACCGTGTCCTGGATATGAGCGACGAATCGGTCGCGCGCGCATATCGTCAAATCTATAGCGGTCCGAACGCGTTGGATCAGCAACTGGGCGCGTCAGTTCAATACCGCACCCGAATAGTGTCGACGACGCTCGTGCCCGACGAGCCGGGACATGCTGTCGTGCATCTCGAGCGAACGGTGCGCAAGAACGGCATCGATACCGGTGAGCCAGCAAAGCGCTTTGTGATTACGCTCGCCTTTACCTACCGCCCCACGGTGCTGGTGCGGGAACGTTCGGCCATCGAAAATCCATTCGGCTTCAAGGTGACGGCGTACAGCCGAGATGCGGAGGATACGCCACCTGCTCCACAGCCCGGTGCAGGAGCTGGCCGATGAAGACGCTCGCGACCATGGCGATCCTGTTGGCGTGCTTTGCGGCGCAAGCAGTCGACGCACACGTCATGCCGGACTGGACGCACGATGCCAGGGTGCGCAAAGTGCGTTATGTGCCGGACGAAGTCGTGCGCATTATCGCGCAGCGCGGCTTTGCCACCCACGTCGAGCTGGATCCGACCGAGCACATTCTTGTGGTTGCGCCAGGGGACCGCGACGGTTGGTATGTGGTAGCCAATCGGGGAGACCATGACGTTTATCTGAAGCCGAAACTCGCCGCTCATGACACGAATCTGATTGTCCGGACCGATCGGCGCAGCTACAGCTTTGATCTTCTCGTTCTGCCCCTGAAAGCACGCTTTGGCAACGCGCACGAGATGTACCGGGTAAGTTTCGTGTATCCGGACACCGCTGCGTCGGATGCGTCTATTGCCGCGCGCTTGGCGTGTTTGCAGAAACGGCTGTCTCAGCCGTCCGTCGTGCGTAACGCCGCGTACTCGATGCAGGTCATGCCACATGCAGAGGATATCGCACCGTCCGCAGTATGGGACGACGGTCGCTTTACGTACATTCGAATCCCCAACAATCGTCGTATACCCGCGATCTTCCGAATCGAGGACGATGACACCGAACGCGTGGTGGACAAGCACATAGACCGTGATGTGGTGGTCGTCCATGAGCTTGCTCGCCGACTCGTGTTGCGTCTGGGCGATGAGGCGGTTGGTTTGTGGAACGACGCATTCGACATTGATGGCGTCGCGCCGCGGCACGGTGTGACGGTCGACGGCGTGCGCCGCACGCTGCGGAGTCGCGAACATGACTGAGGACACTTCGCCCAACGGCGCAGCGACGGACGACAGGATCCGTCGCAACAGCTCGGCAGATATGGATACAGATACGGGATCCGAATCGTCTGTCATGCTCGATCGCGGCATGCCCAGCCTGGATGGGTTCGGGCGACGATCGTTCATCAACTGGCTAGTACCGCTCGCGATCATTGTCCTTGCGCTAATAGGCGCGGTCTGGACAGTTCATGGTGTGCTCGCTCACCGAGACGAGGCTGCGCGTGCGCGCCGCAGTGCGCTCCATGCGCGAGGCGCACACGAAAAGGTGTTCGACGAGGTGCCGGCACTTGCCGAGCCTGCATCGGCTGCTGCTATGCCTATACCGGCGCCAGCACCGGCCGCGGTACAGCCTGCGCCGTCCAGTGATCGTGCTGCTCCGTTACGCAGCTACTACGACGCGCCGTTGCTTGCCGTGGGGGCCAGCAATGGGCAAATGGCAGACGCGAGCGAGAGTGAGTCAGCTTCCCCCAGTATTTTTCCCGTACATGCGGACCAGCAGCCGTCGAATGCGACTGCCGATATGGCCGAGGAGCGGGCGAAACCCTTCTCACAGCCACTGTCTCAGGTGCTCACGCCGACGCGCATGCCAAAGGTGATGGCAGCGTTTATTGGCAACCGCAGTTTGCTACTCGCTCAGGGCACGAAGATCGATTGCGCGGGCGACACCGCGTTCGATTCCACCCAGGCGGGTATATCGACTTGCACGGTCGCACGTAATGTCTATTCCGACGACGGGCGCGTGGTGCTGATCGAGCGCGGCTCGCAAATTAATTGCGAATATCGCGCGAATCTTGCGCCTGGGCAACGACGTGTATTTATTCTGTCAGCACGAATTGCTACGCCGCACGGGGTAGCCGTACAGATCGATTCACCGGTAGCCGACGCGCTGGGCCGCATGGGTATGGATGGATCGATCGAGAATCACTGGGGCGCGCGCGTGGGCGCGGCGATGATGCTCGGACTGAGCCACGATGCGATCGGTTATCTGGCCACGCGCGGGGGCAATGGCAACGGCACGATTGTCTACCAGAACACACAGGCGCAAGGCAGCGACATGGCCACACGCGTACTCGATCAGACCATCAATATTGCCCCGACGCTCAAGCAACATCAGGGTACCGAGTTTACGATTGTCCTTGCTCGCGATCTGGACTTCAGCTCGGTTTATGCACTGGAGCCGGAGGGGGTGCGATGAAGGCATGCAAGGCAACACTTCAGCCACAAACCGATCGCGTAGCCGAGACAATATCGGTATTGCCCGATGATGCGTCGGTGACGGAGCTGATGCGTTCGTTCGCACCGTTGCTCGCCGACGAAGCGGTAACGGAGCTCGTAATCAACCGACCGCAGCGTATTCTGACAGAGACCCATCGGGGGTGGCAGGCACACGATTTACCGGAGCTTGATTTCGAACGACTCATGGCGTTCGCCGTGGCGATTGCCACATTGACGAATCAGGGCGTCTCGACCGAGCATCCGCTGCTTTCCGCGCTATTACCGGATAACGCGCGCCTCCAACTCGTGGTGCCGCCCGTGGTTCCGCCGCGGACGGTATCGATCACGATCAGGCGCCCGAGCGCGGATGAAAAGACGCTTGAGTGCCATCGTGCCGATGGCATGTTTGAGGACACGGTTTGGCGACACGTTGACGGTCTCGGCAAGACAGGCCTAGCGTTGCGCGGAGCCGATCGGATGCTCGTCGAGCGGCTCGAAGCGCGTGATTTTTCCGCCTTCTTTGAAAGCGCCGTGCGAGCACGCCGCAATATTGTCATTGTCGGCAGCACGGGCTCCGGCAAGACGAGCTTTATGCGCAGCTTGTGCCGATACCTGAGCGCAACCGAGCGCATCGTGACGATCGAAGACGTACGCGAGCTGTTCATTCGGCATCTCGAAAACTGCGTCCATCTCCTCTATAGCAAAGGCGCTCAGGGGCGCGCACACATAACGCCTGCAGATTTGATTGCCTGCGCCATGCGCATGCGTCCCGACCGGGTGTTGCTTGCCGAGCTCCGCGGGGCGGAAGCGTACGACTTCCTGAAGCTTTTGACCACCGGGCACGCCGGCTCGATGACGAGTTTTCATGCGTCCAGTGCGGGCATTGCCATCGAGCGTTTTGCGCTCATGGCGAAGGAGCATCCCGAGGCAGCCGCCTGGGACATTGCTTCGCTCAAGCGTGTGCTGCGCTTGACCATCGACGTGATCGCTCACATGGAGGCGCAGCCCGTATTGGACTCACACGGTGTGCAGGTCGGCAAACGCTGGGCGATGACCGAAGTCTGGTTCGACCCGCGCGAGAAGGCTGCCATCGAGTTTGACCCAACCGAGAGGTGCTGCGATGCATGACATGTCCGGGACGCTTGCTCCAGTGTGGCGTGTGACGATTCTTACGCTTGCCATCACGATCGGGATATACGTCGGATTGGCCGCAGCCGAATGGTTAGCCTCGTGCATGCTATATGCAAGCATGCACCGCAATCCCATTCGCGCAAGCTGGTCAACGTGGCTTGATGCATTAGTGGCATGGTACGACGGCCGTTTTCCGAATATGGGGAGACGTGTGGCCGGTGCGGGCCTCATGGGGTTGCTTGTCGCCTTCGGCGGCCCTGCGCTTGCCGTGTATACGTGGCTGGAACAAGCAGGCCGCAGACCCTTGTATGGCGACGCGCGCTTTGCGAACGATGCGGAGATTCGTCGGGCGGGGCTGTTATGAGACAGATTGCACCCGCGAAGTCTCAACCGACGCTTGTGGTGGGCCGTTGGCGTGGCCGCTATCTGCGCTTTGCCGGTCAGCAATTCGTGCTACTTGCCGCGCCCGCTCGTTCAGGAAAGGGCGTGGGGATTGTGATCCCGAATCTGCTGAGCTATTCCGACTCCGTGGTCGTGCTTGATATCAAACAGGAAAATTTTCGTCTCACGGCAGGCTTTCGGCGCGCGCACGGACAAGCCGTGTACCTGTTCAATCCGTTTGCAGAAGATGGCTGCACGCACCGCTACAACCCGTTGTCGGTCATTGCAGACGACATGTTTCGCGTCGGCGACATTCTGGCGATCGGTTATGTGTTGTATCCGGCCGGCGGGCATGACGAATTCTGGAAAGACCAGGCACGCAACCTTCTGTTGGGACTGGTCCTGCTGCTGTGCGATTTGCGTGAGGCGCGTCGTGCTGGCGCGAGCGGGGTGCCCGACTACCCGATCACAATGGGCGAGGTATTGCGGCAATCGTCGGGAAATGGTCAGCCGGTCAAAACCTACTTGAACCGGATGCTTATACAGCATCGACAGTACTTGAGCCGCGCCTGTATTGATGCACTGAATCGATTCCTCGCGAATGACGACAAGGTCCTGGCGAGCATTCTGGCCACTTTTAATGCGCCACTGACGATCTGGGCCAACCCGATTGTTGACGCGGCGACGAGCGCGAACGACTTTGATCTGCGAGACGTCAGACGCCGCAAGATGTCCGTATATCTTGGCGTGACGCCCGATCACTTAAGTGAGGCGGCGATACTGATGAATCTGATGTTCTCGCAGCTCGTGAATCTGAACACGAAGGAGTTGGCAGAGGACAATCCGGCATTGAAGTATCAATGCCTGCTGCTGCTCGACGAGATGACGGCAATCGGAAAAATCCAGATTATCGCGCGTGCGGTGGCCTATATGGCGGGCTACAACCTGCGCCTACTCTCGATCGTGCAGTCCGACTCGCAGCTCGAGTCTGTGTATGGCCGAGCTGACGCGAGGACCATTGTCACGAATCATGCGATGCAGATTCTTTTCGCCCCGCGCGAACAGAAGGACGCCAATGCCTACTCCGAGATGCTCGGCACGCGCACGGAGCGATCGCGCACCACGAGCCGATCGAATGGCATGTTCGGTGCGCGCGGCGGTGCGAGCGAGAGCTTTTCCGATCAACGTCGTGCGCTGATGTTGCCGCAGGAGATCAAGGAGCTCGCGCGCGACAAGGAAATCATTCTTCTCGAAAATACCAAGCCGATTTTGGCAGACCGGATCTGCTATTGGCGCGATCGTGCATTTACTTCACGGGTAATGGACGCGCCAGCGGTGCCTGCACTCGATCTCGTGAGATTTGGTGCACAAATCGAGCAGCGGCTGCGCGAACTGAGCGATGACGACGTCGATGAACAGACGGGCGAGCTGACGCATGTGCGAGCGGACTATCTGGAACTTGTACACGCCTGGGATCCGCGCGAGCTGCCGCAGGCGCTGGACAATGTCAGTTGCGAGGAGGCAGCCGCGTATGTGGATCGGCATTTCACGCTGCTGGGCGTGCCGGCCGAGGACGTAGCGCGCGCCGGACGTCGGTTGGCGCGCGGCGAAGATGGCATGACTGATACTGAGACGGGCGCGCGCAAGCGCGACCCGAGCCCCGTCGTCCCGGGCAAGTGGTGGTGTTCAATGAGCGTTGCATATATCAGTG
>NZ_BCPP01000102.1:0-11851 GCF_016586125.1 Burkholderia sp. E168m23 | reverse complement strand
GTATTGCTCGCGCGCTCGGCCTTGCTCAGGCAGTGGTCGCGGTGATCGGGCTCGCCGTCGAGCACCGGCACCATGCAGGTGCCGCATACGCCTTCGCCGCATGACGTATCGACCTCGATGCCGATCTGCGCGAGTGCGTCGACGATCGACGTATCGGGGGCGACGCGCACCGACTGGCCGCTGCGTTGCAGGCGCACTTCGAAGCCTTCCGCCGGAGCGGCATGCGCGGCGGTGACGGTCTCGGACGGTTCCGCCGCGAAGCGTTCGAGATGAATCGCGTCTTCCGGGATGCGCCGGGCCGCGGCCGCGACGACGGCATCCATGAACGGCCCGGGACCGCACGTGTAGACATGCGCTGTCGGGTCGATCGACTCGACGCAGCGGCCCAGTTCGGCCGCGAGCGCATCGGGCTCGACGCCGTAATGGAACGTCACGTGCGATGCGAACGGTTCGACCGACAATGCGTCTACGAACGCGGCATGCGCGCGGCTGCGTGCGAAGTAATGCAACCGGTAGCGCGCGCCGCGCTTGTGCAGCGCATACGCCATCGACAGCAGCGGCGTGATGCCGATACCGGCCGCGACCAGCACGTGCTCGCTCGCGTCATCGGTCAGACGAAACAGGTTGCGCGGTGTGCCGATCGACAACTCGGCGCCGACGCTCACGTCGTCGTGCAGCGAACGCGAGCCGCCGCGCGACTGCGCTTCCTTCTTCACCGCGAACAGATAGCTGCCGCGCTCGTCGGGGTTGCCGCATAGCGAGTACTGCCGCGTGACGCCGGATGGCGCGGTGACGTCGATATGGGCGCCCGGTTCGTACGCGTCGAACGGCTGGCCGTCGACGCGCGAGACCCGGAAACAGCGGATGTCCTGCGCCGCGTCGATCAGCGCGTCGATCCGGACCTGGTGGCGGTTCGCTTGCATGGGAAATTCCGTGGGGTAGAGGAAAGCGGCGCGGCAGAGCCCCGCGCCGTCATGCGATCGAGAATAGGGACGCGCATCACATAAATCAAATCGATTAAAAAGCGATGCTGGAATAAGCGGGATGGATGATGGTGGCGTGCCGATTGTCGCCGGTCAGCGTGGCGGCGATCGCGCGGCCGGTGCGCCGACCACGCGATCGGTGAACCGCGCGACTTCAGCGCGCGGCAATGGCGTTGCCGCCGTCGACGGCCGCGTCAGCCGAAGCCGATGCCGCCGCATGACCGCGTTCGCGCTCGAGGCTGCGGCGATAGTGGCGGCAGCCGGCGGCGAGCAGCAGCGCGGCGAGCGTGGCCGCCGCGACGTTGACGATCGACATCGAATGGCCGACCGCGGCCGGCGCGCCGAACACGCGATCGGTGAACAGCGCGACGACGGTCGTGCCGATCCCGAGCGCGATCAGGTTCGACACGAGCAGGAACAGCGCGGAGATCTGCGCGCGCATCTGGTTCGGCGCGAGCGTCTGCATCGCGGCGGTCGACGTCGGCATCGGGAACGACGCGAAGAACATCGCGACGACCAGCATCGCGAGCGACGCCGGCAGGCTGTCGAGCTGCGTGAACAGCGTCGCGGGGATTACCATGCACGCGGCGCCGATCGCGCCGGCACGCATCGGTGCATCGCTACGGCCGCGCCGCAGCAGCCAGTCGTTGAGCCAGCCGCCGCAGAACACGCCGGCCGTGTTCGCGACCAGCAGCACGATGCCGAGCGTGTAGCCGGCTTCGACGGCCGTCATCCCGAAGCGGCGGATATAGAACGCGGGCGTCCAGCTCAGCAGGCAGTACAGCGCCATCGCGTAGAACGAGAAACCGAGGTAATGGCACGCGAAGGTCGCGCGGTGCGTGCCGACGAAGCGCAGCGAATCTCGCATCGACACGCGCCGCACGGCGCCCGAGCGGTCCTGCGCGAGCCCCTTGCGCTGCGGGTCGCGCACGGTCGCGGCGAACAGCAGCGCGACGAGGATGCCCGGCAGCCCCACGATCAGGAACGTGACCTGCCACGCATGCACCTGTCCGACCACCGGCAGCGTGAATGCGCTCGCATGCTTGAGCAGCGCGATCACGTAGCCGCCGATCAGGAACGCGATGCCGCCGCCGATGAACGAGCCGAGCGAATACACGGCGACCGCGCGCCCGAGCTTCTCCTTCGGGAAGTAGTCGGCGAGCATCGAATACGCGCCGGGCGACAGCGCGGCCTCGCCGACGCCGACCCCCATCCGCGCGACGAACATGTGCACGAAGTGCTGGCTCATCCCGCACGCGGCGGTCGCGACGCTCCACAGCGCGATGCCGAGCGAGATGATGCGCGGGCGCGCATAGCGGTCGGCGAGATACGCGACGGGCAGCCCCATCACCGCGTAGAACAGCGAAAACGCGAAGCCGTTGAGCAGGCTGAACTGCGTGTCGGACAGATGCAGGTCGCGCTTGATCGGTTCGATCATCAGCACGAGGACTTGCCGGTCGACGAACGAGAAGATGTACGCGAGCATGCAGATGACGACGACATACCATTCGTACGTATAGCGCTTGCCGTCGGCAGCGCGGGCCGTGGATGCGGACATGCGGGTTCTCCAGGAGCGGGCGGTGGAAAAGCGCGGCATCGGCCTGGCGGGCCGGGCGCCGTCGCGGCGCGAAAGCGTGCGGATGACACGATCGGAAACGCAGCGTAGTCGGCCAAATTCGGCGGCCATAGCCGGAGTGACAGCCGCGCCACACGGACATTTACCGACCCGGATAAAGAAAACACCGAGACCGTGCGCGCGGGCCGCCGCGCAGCGCGCGTGCGGCGGGGCCCGCATGCCTCATGCGGCACATCTATAAGCGTTATAGAGCGCATTGCGTCGACGTCCGAAATTGTCGTTCCTAGACTCGGCCCGGTTTTGATCGGCAGCGTTCGCCTCTGGAAGCGAACGCGCTTCACATCAAGCGGCGCGATGCCGACAGGCGCCGCAACTTCTACGGGACGACGCAGATGAACCATCCGAACGGGCGAGCCCTCCGGCTTGCCGTACCGCTTGCCGCGCTGTTGGCGTGCATGACGCTGCCGGCCGCCGCGCAATCGAGCGTGACGCTCTACGGCCGCATCGACACCGCGATCGAATACGCGAACGCCGGGCCGAACCACGTGACGCGCATGGGCAGCGGCAACCTGTGGGCGTCGCAATGGGGGCTGAAGGGCGTCGAGGATCTCGGCGGCGGCTATGCGACGATCTTCAAGCTCGAGGACGGTTTCAACGCGGCGAGCGGCGCGCTGTCGAACAGCAGCGCGCTGTTCGGCCGCGAAGCGTGGGTCGGCATCACGGGGCCGTTCGGCGGCGTGCAGTTCGGCGAGCTCTACACGATCCTGCATACGACGCTCGTCACGTACAGCCTGCCCGGGCTCGGCGCGGGGCTCGCCTGGGGCAATGCGACCAACAACTTCGTCGGGCCCGCGTTCCTGCGCGTACGCAACTCGATGCGCTACACGTCGCCGCGCTACGCGGGCTTCCTGCTGCGCGCGATGGCCGCGCGCGGCACCAACGGCGCGGCCGGGCAGCCGGCGACGCTCGGCGATACGTACGGCGCCGGCCTCAACTACGTGCGTGGAGGGCTGTCGGTCGACGTCGACTACATGCAGCAGAAGTTCAGTCCGGTTGCGGCGCCCACGCTCGGCGCCACGAGCGCGGCCGCGAACGGCAACTACACGCTCGGCGCGATTTCGTACGACTTCAACGTCGTGAAGGTGGCCGCGCTGTACCTGCGCCATCGCGGCGGCCCCGATGTCGCGACCGCGATCGACAGCCAGAGCGCGTATCCGCACAGCGACATCATGGAGCTCAGCGCGACGGTGCCGATCGGGCGTGCGTCGCTGCTGCTGAGCGTCGGCCATTACCGGAAGGTGGCCGACAGCGACGGCAATGCCGATTCGTACGGCATTCGTTTCGACTATCCGCTGTCGAAGCGCACGGTGCTGTACACGGGCGCCGCGATGGTACGCAACGGCGCGCATGCCCGCTTCGTCGTCAACGGCGCGGCCGGCGGCGGCGTCGCCGTGGCCAAGCCGGGCGCGACCGCGAGTTCGCTCGTCGCGGGCATCCTCACGTCGTTCTGAGCGTCTCGGCGGGCCCGTGCTCGTGTCCGCTCGCGCCGCTACGCGCAGGCGGGCGGCTGCGGCGCGAGCCATGCGTCGAACGGCGCCTGCTCGCCGATATTGAACAGTTCGAGCAGCAGCGCGCGCAGCCAGCAATGACCCGGGTCCGCATCGAAGCGGCGGTGCCAGTACGCGTTGACGGCCCATTCGCCGGCGCCGGCGATCTCGTACAGCACGCACGGCTGGCGTGCCGCGAACGTGATCGCGATCGTCTCCGGCAGGATCAGCGCGTAGTCGCCGTCCTGCAGCAACGCCGGCACCACCAGAAAATCCGGCAGCGCCGCGCGCACTCGCGGCATCAGTTCGTGTCGTTCGAGCAGTTGCATCGACTGCGGATGCGACGTGACGGCGACGAAGCGCAGCGTGTCGGGCGCCGCGCCGTCGAGCACGAAATCGTCGGGCAGCCCGACGCGCTGCGCGGTGCGGCGCGGCATCAGCAGCACGCAGCGCTCGTGCAGCAGCGCGGTGCGCTGGAAGTGGCTCGACGCATCGGCGAAATGCCCGAGCGCGAAGTCGATGCGCCCCGATTCGAGCGCGACGTTGAGCTGGCATTCGTCGACGTGCAGCGTCTCGATCACGGCGCCCGGCGCGCGCCGGTCGAACGCGGCGAGCAGCGTCGGCAGGAACGCGCTCGCCGCGAAATCGCTCATGTGCAGGCGGAACACGCGCTGCGTGCTGTCGGGCGCGAAGCGCGAGCCTTCGTCGAGCACGTCCTGCAGGATCGCGAGTGCCTTGTCGACCGAGATCGCGAGCCGCTGCGCGCGCGGCGTCGGCTCGACGCCGGTGCCGGTGCGCACGAACAGCGCGTCGCGGAACATCAGCCGCAGCCGGCCGAGCGCGTAGCTGACGGACGGCTGCGTGACGCCGAGCCGCAGCGCCGCGCGGCCGACGTGCCGGGCTTCATACACCGCGCGAAACGTCTTCAACAGGTTGAGATCGAGATCCTGCACGCGCAGGCCGTCGGACGCGTCGCCGTCGTGCGGCACGGGTTCGGGGCGGGTTGGTGCCGCGGGGCGGCCGGGAGCGGAGAGCGTCATCGTGTCTGCCTCGCAGTGACGGAAGGCGCGTGGCCGTAACGCCGTGCATACGCCTTCGCGAAATGGCCGAAGCCATGGATGCCGTGCGCGATCAATACGTCGGTCACGCTGCGCGCGTCGCCGCGCTGTAGCGCCGCGTGTACGGCGGCGAGCCGGCGCTCGCGCACGTACGCGGCCGGCGAAGTGTGCAGGAATGCGCGGAACGCATGTTGCAGCGTGCGCGGCGCGACCCCGGCGACGGCCGCCAGCGCGGCGAGCGCGAGCGGTTCGCCGAGGTGCGCATCGACGTGAGCGCACGCACGGCGCACGTGCGCGGGCAGTGGCGGCGTGCCGCGTCGCAGCGCGTCGCTGTACGAATGCGGCAGGTGCGTGAGCAGCAGCGACATCAGCCACGCGGTGAGGTCGGCGCCGAACACCGGCGACGCCGCACCGATGCCCGGCTGTGCGCCGAGCCGGCACAGGTATTCGAAGGTCGGCCGTACGAGCGCGGCTCCCGCGCCGGCACCGCCGGCCGCGAGATCGAATTGCAGCGGCCGCGTGAGCGTTGCCTGCAGCATGTCCTGCAACTTGCGCTCGAGCGCGCCGCGTTCGAGCCGCAGCACGAGGTTGCGGCAATCGGGGCTCGTGCGCAGACGGCTCGGAAGCGCGGGCGACGATACGGTCAGCGCGCCGGGGCCGGCGCGCGCGACGACGTTGCCGGCCTGCAGTTCGCACGCACCGGCGAGCGTCAGCCGGAACAGGAAGTGATCGGCGTCGTCGCCGAACTCGATGCGCGTTTCGCGGCCGTAGCAGAGTTCGAGCAGCGCGCCGTGATGCAGCGGCACCTCGTACAGCTCCGCGTGAAACGGATCGCGGCCGGACGCGGCCATCCGGTGCGGCCCGAGCCGGTGCGCGACCGCGCGTTCGACTTCGTCGGGCGCCTGCAGCGTGCCGAGCCGGTTCGGCGCATGGCGGGAAAGGGCGATGTCCATTCGTAGACCTCGTGGCGGATGCAGGGGCGCGGCGGCATCCGCCGCACCGCGATTGCGTTGCGCGAACGGGCGCGTCGTTGCGCGTTTTGAAGCGACGCGGTGCAAGTGCCCGCGTAGTCTCGGACATACTCGATCACCGGGAGAAAACGATGAAGGTATGTGTTCTGGGCGGCGGCCACGGCTGCCATGCGGCGGCCATCGACCTGCTCGAAAAAGGCCACGACGTGACGTGGTGGCGGCGCGATCGCGAGCCGCATGCGCGGCTGCGCGCGCTTGGCGTACTGAACGTCACCGACTATCGCGGCAAGCGCGCGGTGCCGCTCGGCGACGCGCCGGGCGCGATCCGCCTGACCGACGATCTGGCCGCCGCGCTGCGCGGCGCGCGGCTCGTCGTGGTGCCGCTGCCGGCCACGTCGCACGACGCGCTCGCCGCGCAGGTCGCGCCGCTGCTGGAGGATGGCCAGGTCGTGTTCCTGCCGCCCGGCACGTTCGGCAGCGTCGTGTTTGCCCGCGCGGCCGCCGACGCCGGCAACCGTGCGCGCGTCGCGTTCGCCGAAACCGGCACGCTGCCGTACCTGGTGCGCAAGCATGGCGACAACGAGGTCGTGATCAGCGCGTACGCGACGCGTCTGCCGACCGGCGTGTGGCCGGCGAACGCGGCCGGCTGGGCGTTCGACGTGCTGCGCGCGGGCTATCCGTCGGTCGAGCCGGTCGAGGATGCGTTGTCCGGTGCACTGATGAACGCGGGCCCCGTGATCCATCCGCCGCTGATCCTGATGAACGCCGGGCCGCTCGAACACTTCGACGCGTGGGACATCCACAACGAAGGCACGCAGCCGTCGATCCGCCGCGTGACGAACGCGCTCGACGCCGAACGCATCGCGGTGCGCGAAGCGCTCGGCTACCGTGCGCCGCATTTCCCGCTCGCCGATCACTACGCGACCGACGGCGACGAGTGGATGTACGGGCGCGGCGCGCACGGCAAGCTGACCGATAGCGGCGACTGGCGCGAGAAGATCGATCTGCGCACGCATCGCTACATGCTCGAGGACACCCGGCTCGGGCTGTCGTTCATCGTGTCGTGCGGGCGCTGGGCCGGCGTGCCGACGCCCGTCGCGCAGGGGCTGCTGAGCATCGCGAGCGCGGTCGCCGTGCGCGACCTGTATGCGGAAGGGCGCACGCTGGAGCGGCTCGGGTTCGCGGCGCTGTCGAAGGATGCGCTGCGCGCGCTGCTCGACGCGGGGTATTCGGCATGAAGGCGGCCGCCGATGTGACGCGCATCCACGTGCTCGGCGCGGGACGCATGGGGCAGGGCATCGCGCTCGTGTTCGCGTTCGCGGGCCTCGACGTGACGCTGATCGACTTCAAGCCGCGCGATGCGGCCGGCTGGCGCGCGTTCGACGATCGCACGCGCAACGAGATCACCCGGCCGTTGCATGCGCAGATCGCGCTGGGCCGCATCGACAACGCGCAGGCGGATGCCGTCGCCGCGCGAATCACGCTGGTGGCGCGGGACGGCGCGGCCGATGCGGTGTGCGATGCCGACATCGTGTTCGAGGCGCTGCCCGAAGTGCTCGAAGCAAAGGCCGACGCGTTGCGCTGGCTTGGTCGACACGTCGATGCGCATGCAACGATCGCGTCGACCACGTCGACGTTCGTCGTCACCGAATTGCAGCGCCACGTCGCGCACCCGGCGCGGATGCTGAACGCGCACTGGCTGAACCCCGCGCTGCTGATGCCGCTCGTCGAGGTGAGCCGCAGCGACGCAACGGATCAAACCGTCGTCGACGTGCTCGCGGCGCTGCTCGAGCGCGTGGGCAAGAAGCCGGTGATCTGCGGGCCGGCGCCCGGCTATATCGTCCCGCGCATCCAGGCGCTCGCGATGAACGAGGCCGCGCGGATGGTCGAGGAAGGCGTGGCCAGCGCCGAGGACATCGACACCGCAATCCGCACCGGCTTCGGCCCGCGCTTCGCGGTGCTCGGGCTGCTCGAATTCATCGACTGGGGCGGCTGCGACATCCTGTACTACGCGTCGCGGTACCTGGCCGGCGAGATCGGCCCGCGCTTCGCGCCGGCCGCGAGCGTTGTGCGCAACATGGAAGCCGGGCGCGACGGCGTGCGCACGGGTGCCGGCTTCCACGACTATGCGGCGGTCGACGTGCCCGCGTACATGCGGCAGCGGCTCGGCGAATTCGCGCGGCTGCTCGACCATCTCGGGCTGGCGCCGGCGTTCGACAGCGCGCGGCGCGACGCCGGGCGCTGAGCGGCGCGCGCTCATGCCGGGTCGCCGCGCGAACCGTCGGCGGGCGGGGTGCGCGTCTCGCGCATCACGCACAGCGTCGCGACCGTGACGAGGCCGAGCGCAATCAGGAACAGCGACACCGGCCACGACGCGTGATAGCGCGCGAGCAATGCGGTCGCGATCAGCGGCGACATCCCGCCCGCGAAGATCGACGCGACTTCGTGGCCGAGCGCGACGCCCGAATAGCGCACTTCGGTGCTGAACAGCTCGCCGACGAGCGCGGGCAGCGTGCCGATCATCGCGCCGTGGCTCACCGCCGTGCCGATCGTCAACGCGAGCCATACGAGCGGCGTCACGCGCGTGTCGAGCAGCCAGAAGAACGGAAACGCGCACGCGACGAGGCTCAGCGCGCCGATCAGGTACACGGGCTTGCGGCCGATCCGGTCGGACAGCCGGCCCCAGGCGAGCATCGCGCCCATCTCGACGATCATCGCGATCATCACGCCGGTCAGCATCGTGCCGTTCGGAATCCCCAGGTATTTGCCGTAGACGAGCGAGAACGCGAGGAAGATGTACGCACCGCCGTTCTCGGCCACGCGCAGCCCCATCGCGAGCAGGATTTCCTTCGGGTGACGGCGGATGCACTCGACGATCGGCAAATGCGCGTGTGCGCCGCGCTTGCCGGCCTGCTCGAAGTCGCGGCTTTCCGGCAGATGACGGCGGATATAGATGCCGATCGCAAAGATCGCGACGCTCGCGAGGAACGGCAGCCGCCAGCCCCACGTGCGGAACGCGTCGTCCGGCAGCGCCTGCGCGGCGAGAAACGCGGCCGACGACAGCACGAAGCCGCCGCCCACGCCGAGCTGGCTCCACGCCGCGTAGTAGCCGCGCTGCTCGGGCGGCGCGTTCTCGCTGATCATCAGCACGCCGCCGCCCCATTCGCCGCCGGACGCGATGCCCTGCAGCAGGCGCAGCACGACGAGCGCGGCCGGCGCCCACAGGCCGACCTGCGCATAGGTCGGCAGCAGGCCGATCGCGAAGGTCGACGCGCCCATGATCAGCAGCGTCCAGACGAGCGACGCCTTGCGTCCGTAGCGATCGCCGACGTGGCCGAACACGATCCCACCGAGCGGCCGCGCGACGAAGCCGAGCGCGAACGCCGCGAATGCGGCGAGGCTGCCGGCGAGCGGCGATGCGCCGGGCGGGAAGAACACGTGGCCGAACACCAGCGCCGCGGCCGTGCCGTATACGAAGAAGTCGTACCACTCCATCGCGTTGCCGGCGACGGAGGCGATGACGATCCGGCGCAGTTGCCGGTCGGCGAGCGGCCGGACGGCGCTCGGGGATTGCACGGTGTCGGTCGGGTACATGGCGGAACTCTGAAGGGGGAGGCGGGCGCGTGCCGTCTCGTGCGGCACTGCGGGCTAGTGTTGTCGGCCCGCCGCTCCCCGGTCAAATCCGCAGAAAAAGGGAAGTGTCATCACTCCCGCAAATGATGGTCGGGGCGCGCGGGGCCGTGCCAGCGCGCGCCGGGGCCCGTCACCGCTCGATCTGCCGGTTCCACCGCGTATCCCACTGCGCGCGGCGCGCATTGATCGCGGTCCAGTCGACCACCGTCACCTTGCGCACCAGGTCGTCGACGTTGCCGAGGCTCTGCTGCATCGGGGCCGGCATCTTCGCGAGGCGGTTGGTCGGAATCTGCTTGCCGGCCTCGGCCGCCTTCGTCTGCGCGGGCGCGGACAGCAGGAACTGCGCGAGCTTCTGCGCGAGTTGCGGATCGGGATTGTTCGCGACCACGCACAGGTCGACGAGCAGCAGCACCGGGCCTTCCTTCGGGTTCGCATACGCGACGGGGATGCCCTTGTCCTGAAGGTCGCCGACGCCGGTCGGCGTGAGCGGGAACAGGCCGGCCTCGCCGGTCTGCACCATCTCTGAGATCTTCGCCGAGTTCGGGATGTACTCGACGACGTTCGGCCCGACCGTGCTCGCCCACTTGCCGAAGCCGGGCTCGACGTTCTGCTCGTTGCCGCCGAGCAGCCGGTTGATCGCGAGGAAGCCGTGCAGCCCGAACGTGCTGCTCGACGCCGACTGGAACACGACCTTGCCCTTGTATTTCGGATCGGCGAAATCCATCCACGAGGTCGGCGGCGCCCAGCCTTTCTCGGCGAACAGCTTCTTGTTGTACGCGATGCCGGTCATCCCGAGCTGCACGCCCGCGCCGACGTCGTCCTTCATCCGCGCGAACGGGTACAGCTCCTTGAGCACCGGCGAATCGTCGAGCTTCTGGCACACGCCGAGGCTCACCGCGCGCGCCATCACGCCGTCGTCGAGGAACGCGACGTGGATCTGCGGCTTGTTGCGGTTCGCGAGCAGCTTCGCGAGCACGTCCGACGACGTGCCGGGCACGATCACCACCTTGACGTTGTTCGCCTTCTCGAAGTCGGGCAGCACCTGGCTCGTATAGGCCTTCTCCATCGGCCCGCCGTTCATGCCGACGTAGATCGTCTTCGTTTGCGCGAACGCGGGCGCGCCGGCGCCTGCGATGCAGAGGGCGGCGGCCGCCGCGATCGTTCCGAGCAGTTTCATCTTTGGGTTTCCTCTTGACGGAAAGGGGCGGTCGGCACGGCTTGCGGGAAGAAGCGGCCGATCGAGAATGCATCGAGTGGCGTCGCGGTTTCGCCGGTGGTGATGAGATCGGCGAGCACGTCGCCGACGCCCGGCGCGAGCAGGAAGCCGCCGCCGGAAAAGCCGAACGCATGCAGCAGATTCGGCGTGGTGCGGCTCGCGCCGATGATCGGGTTGTGGTCGGGTGTGCAGCCCTCGACGCCGCTCCACGTGCGGATCAGCAGTGCGTCGCGCAGCGCGGGCAACAGCGCGCACGCATCGCGCATCACCACGCGCGTCGTATCGACCGACGGCTGGCCGAACTCGCCGTCGCCGCGGCCCCGGCCGCCGCCGATCACGCAGTTGCCGCGCGCGACCTGCCGCGCGTACACGCCGCCGCCATACACGCCGAGGTTGTGCGCGATGAACGGCGGCAGCGGCTCGGTCACCCACATGTTCGGGTAGATCGGCTCCATCGGTACGGCTTCGCCGAAGCGTTCGGCGATCGTGTTCGCCCATGCGCCCGCCGAATTGATCAGCCACGTCGCGGTGTGCGCGCGGCCACCCGCTTGCAAGTGAAAACGCGTGCCGTCGTGATGAACCTCATCGACGGCGGTGTGCTCGAACACGTCCGCGCCCGCTGTGCGGGCCGCGCGCGCGAACGCGGGCGACACGACGCGCGGGTTCGCATGGCCGTCGGTCTCGCACAGCGAGCCGCCGAGCGCCGCGCGGCCGAGCCACGGGTAGCGGCGGCGGAACGCGTCGCCGCGCATCACCTGCAGCGGCAAGCCGTGTTCGCTGGCGAGCACGGCGTACGCGTCGAGCGCATCGAGATCGGCGTCGCTGCGTGCGAGTCGCAAGTGGCCGGACACGACGAATTCGCCATCG